>NZ_JBNGHF010000048.1:0-31965 GCF_050611805.1 Methylotuvimicrobium sp. | reverse complement strand
CTATTCACTATTCACTATTCACTATTCACTATTCACTATTCACTATTCACCGCTCTCGTTCATGCTTTTGCATCTCAAATAGTCCCTAAACAATCATCCCTATGCAAAC
This sequence comes from Methylotuvimicrobium sp., assembly GCF_050611805.1. Classification (NCBI taxonomy): domain Bacteria; kingdom Pseudomonadati; phylum Pseudomonadota; class Gammaproteobacteria; order Methylococcales; family Methylococcaceae; genus Methylotuvimicrobium; species Methylotuvimicrobium sp. The sequence goes on along the minus strand of NZ_JBNGHF010000048.1, from coordinate 31,856 downwards.
ATTCAATTGGCCAGTTCGGGTTTATTATGAGGATACCGATGCCGGAGGCGTCGTTTTCTATGCGAATTATTTGAAATTTTTCGAGCGGGCGCGAACCGAAATGCTGCGCTCAATGGGGTTTGAGCAAGATCGCTTGATCGACGAGCAAGGCATTATTTTTGTTGTACGCTCGGTTCAGATCGATTATTTAATGCCCGCGCGCTTTAACGAGCAAATAAATGTCAGCGCCGTAGTGACTTTAGCTAAAAAAGCCAGTCTAATATTCGAGCAAACCATTACCCGGGGGAGCGATGTGTTATGTACCGGAACGGTGCGTATCGCTTGCTTGGATTCCAAAAACATGAGGCCCAAAGCCATACCTGACATTTTATTAGAGCCATTACATAATGAATGCTGATTTATCCTTGTTCCATTTAATTAAAGAAGCCAGTTTTATTGTTCAACTGGTGATGTTGATCTTAGTTGTCGCGTCAGTTGTTTCTTGGACTTATATTTTTTCGAAAACTAGGGAACTTGCTAAAGCAGTCGATATCGCGGATGAATTTGAAGAAGAATTTTGGTCGGGTGTCGAGCTTAGCGATTTATACAAAAGACTAACCGATGCCGATTTCGAACCGGAAGGCATCGAGAAAATTTTTCTGGCGGGTTACCGAGAGTATTCGAGAATGCGGCAAAAAGCCGGTATTGATCCCGAAGTTCAAGTCGAGAATGCGCAGCGCGCGATGAAGATTGAGTTAAACCGGGAGCTGGAAAGACTCGACGAACATTTGCCTTTTTTGGCGACGGTCGGATCGATTAGTCCGTATGTCGGTTTATTCGGAACGGTTTGGGGAATCATGAATTCATTTCGTTCATTGGGTAATGTGCAACAAGCAACTTTGGCTCAAGTCGCTCCGGGCATTGCCGAGGCATTGATAGCCACTGCGATGGGTTTGTTTGCAGCTATTCCTGCTGTAATTGCCTACAACCGTTTTGCCAGTCGTTTGGATCGTTTGATCGGGCGGTATGAACTCTTTATCGATGAATTTGTCGTTTTATTGCAAAGGCAGGCGCACAGTCAATGAGCAGTAGACAATCAGGCCGCAGAAAGCCTAAAGCCGAGATCAATGTCGTTCCATACATCGACGTGACTTTGGTGTTGTTGATTATTTTCATGGTGACTGCGCCGATGCTTCAGACCGGGGTCGAAGTCGATTTGCCTCAAGCAGACACCGAGGCTGCAGAGCAGCAAAACGATCCGCCGGTAATCGTGTCTATCGATCGCGAAGGGCGTTTTTATGTGGATATGGCAGGACAGGAAAGTCAGGTGATGGGGGCTGATGAAATGACAGCCACGGTTGCCGATGTGCTTAGGGATAAGCCGGCAATACAAGTATTTATTCGAGGCGATCAGTTTGTCGATTATGGCAAGGTTGTCAGTGCGATGGCGGCCTTAAAAAATGCGGGAGTCCCCAAAGTAGGATTAATGACACAACCTTATCAGCATTAAATACGTATGATTAGTAAGCGTAAATTAACCGGGCCTTTTATCCTGGCCTTGGCTCTGCACGTTCTGCTTCTTGGCGTATTCATGCTGAGCTTCGATTCGAAATCTCCGGTGTTTGAGACAGGTCCTGAGCCCGAGATTATTGAAGCGATGGTGATCGATGAGTCGTTGATTCAGGCTGAGGCGGAGCGACTGGAGAAACAGCAACAAAATAAACTTTTCGAGTCGCAACGCCAAATAGAAGAGGCTCAGCGGCAAGAGGACGAAAAGCTTAAACAACAGCAATTGGTCAAGCAGCAAAAAAAAATGGCTGCCGAAAAACTAAAGGCCGAACAATTAGCCGCAGAGAAGCGTAAAGCGGAAGACGCATCCAAACAAAAAGCCGAAGCCGAACGTGTCGCGTCCGAGAAACGCAAAGCCGAGGAAGCGGCGAAACAAAAAGCGGCTGCGGAGAAGGCAAAGGCTGAACAATCGGCCGCAGAGAAGCGTAAAGCGGAAGAAGCCACCAAACAAAAAGCCGAAGCCGAACGTGTCGCGGCCGAGAAACGTAAAGCCGAGGAGGAAGCGGTGAAACAAAAAGCGGCTGCGGAGAAGGCAAAGGTCGAACAATCGGCCGCAGAGAAGCGTAAAGCGGAAGACGCAGCCAAACAAAAAGCCGAAGCCGAACGTGTCGCGGCCGAGAAACGCAAGGCCGATGAAGCGGCGAAACAAAAAGCGGCAGCGGAGAAGGCAAAGGCTGAACAATCGGCCGCAGAGAAGCGTAAAGCGGAAGACGCAGCCAAACAAAAAGCCGAAGCCGAACGTGTCGCGGCCGAGAAACGCAAGGCCGATGAAGCGGCGAAACAAAAAGCGGCAGCGGAGAAGGCAAAGGCTGAACAATTGGCCGCAGAGAAGCGTAAAGCGGAAGAAGCCGCCAAACAAAAAGCCGAAGCCGAACGTGTCGCGGCCGAGAAACGTAAAGCCGAGGAAGCGGCGAAACAAAAAGCGGCTGCGGACAAACTAAAGGCCGAACAAGTGGCCGCAGAGAAGCGTAAAGCGGAAGAAGCAGCCAAGCGAGAGGCCGAGCGGTTATCGGAATTAGCTAGACAACAAGCAGAAAAATTGCGACAGGAAGAAGAGGCTAGAAAACAAGCTGCAGCTGCAGCCGAAGAAGCTAGAAAACAAGCCGAAGCTAAACGTCAGCAAGCACTTGCTAGTGCGAAAGACGACGCAAAGAAGGCTATTGCCTCTAAAGTTGAAAGAGGTTGGGTTAGACCATTTTCATCGCAAGGCCAACTCAAGTGCACTATCAAAGTCAAATTACTTTCAGATGGTACTGTAATGGAGGCAAGAGTTGTTTCGAGTAGTGGGGATGCTGCTTTTGATCGTTCAGCCGAGCTAGCCGTTAGAAAATCTTCACCATTACCTATACCCAGGGATAGAGAATTATTTAACAAAGAATTCAAGGAATTCAACTTTGACTTTGAGCCCCATTGATATTCAAAGAACCAATGGGGTAGGTATATAGTGTATGTAATTGTTCACGCCCCTTATCGTTTTCACGCAGAGCGCTTGCTGTTATACACAAGTATAAATAACTTAGTGTGTAAAAAAATGGTGGCCGAGTGCTAAATTGTTGTGTTGTTCGGAAAGGCTATTGGTGTTTGAGCGTTATTGGCTTTCCCTAACCTAGCGTTAGGTGAGGGACGACGAAGGCGTCGCTCCCACAGAGAGCGGCGGACGCTATGTGGGAGCGATCCCCAGATCGCGATTTCGAGGTCGGGAGTGTTAAGTAACAATAAATGGTATCGAGGTCTCATTGGCTAGGATTGCAAAAGGGTAATTTTTGACTTATGTATAACGATGTGCGCAGGGCGTGGGAACGATAATTGCCGGGGGCTGAATAGTTACTAGTACAGGATTTAAATTGTTAGAAGCCGAAGATGGGTAATATCCTACTTTATGTAGAAAAAGGGGTAAGAGTGTTTAATTTGATAAGAAAAATTGTTCTATTGAGCTTTATTGCATTGTATACGTCAGTCACCCATGCGGAGTTGACAATACAAATTACCAAAGGCACCGAAAAAGCGATGCCGATCGCGATCGTGCCGTTTGGCGGACAAGCGGGGCAGGCAGCCATTCCGGTCGATATCGCCGAGGTTGTGGATAACGATTTAAATCGTAGCGGTTATTTCGATACCTTGCCGCGCAAGGATATGTTGACGAAGCCGGCAACACCGGAGGAAGTGCGCTTCCGTAATTGGCAGGTATTGGGTCAAGACTATTTGGTGATCGGTCAAGTCATACCGGAAGGCGGAAGGTATAATATTAATTTTCAGTTGTTCGATGTTTATAAAAACGAACAAATGCTGGGTTATCGGATGACGGTTCCGAGTAACGAACTGCGTAAATCGGCACATCACATAAGCGATCTTTTATTTGAAAAGCTGATCGGTAAGAAAGGCGATTTTAGCGGACGTATTGCCTATGTTACGGTCAACAAAGAGCCGAATGGAAGAAAAAAATATAATATGGAAGTCGCTGATTCCGATGGCTATGGGCCTAGGGCGGTAGCGGCTTCCTATGAACCGATTATGTCTCCGGCGTGGTCTCCTGATGGAAGGATGCTGGCTTATGTATCTTTTGAAAGCAAGTCGTCAGCGATTTATGTGCAAGAGCTGGCAACCGGTAAACGGACCCGAGTGGCCGATTTCCGGGGCATTAACGGCGCGCCGGCCTGGTCTCCGGATGGTTCTAAGTTGGCGTTGACGCTATCGAAGGATGGTAGTCCCGATATCTTTACATTGGATTTATCCTCGCGCTCGCTGACTAAATTGTCTACCGGTTATTCGATCGATACTGAGCCTGTATGGTCGCCTGACGGCAACCATATCGTATTTACGTCCGACCGCGGAGGTAAGCCGCAACTGTATATGATGCCGGCGCGCGGCGGTCAGGTAAAACGATTGACTTTTGATGGCGCATATAATGCGGGAGCGTCGTTCTCAAGCGACGGTAGTAGTTTGGCAATGGTTCATGGCAACAAAGGCGATTATCGCATAGCGGTGATGGATATGGGGTCGAGAACAATTAACGTGTTGACTGGAGGGCCTTTGGACGATGCTCCGAGTTTTTCGCCGAACGGCACCAAAATACTCTATGCCACGAAACAGGGTGGGAGAACAGTTTTATCGGTCGTATCCATCGATGGTAGAATGCAACAAAAATTAGTACTTAACAGCGGTGAGGTGCGTGAACCGGCCTGGTCGCCTTAGCCCGGCAAATGTCGCCAACGGACAATCTGTTGGAAATTAACAAATTATTGTAATATTAGTGGCTTATATTTTTGGAGAAGCACTTAAATGAAATTGAATCAATCAGTCTTGGCGTTGGCAATTGCGGCTGCATTATTAACGGGCTGTAGTTCGGATGACGAAACGGCTACCGATTTCATGGACGGAACGCAGGGAGGTACTGCCGATGCGAGTCTATCCGGTTATGGCGATGGGTCGGGAATATCCGGCTCGGAGACCTATGGCAGTGGCAGTGGCAGTGGCAGTGGTTACGGTAGCGGAAGTGCCGAGTATCCTAACGCGTTTTTAGGATCCGAATTCAGCGACCCGTCGAATCCATTGTCGAAAAGCACGATTTATTTCATGTACGACAGCAGTCAGGTACAGCAAGATTTTATTCCGGTGATAGCAGCGCACGCACAATATTTGCTGTCGCATCCAACTAGACGATTGACTTTGGAGGGACATGCCGATGAGCGAGGTTCATCCGAATACAATATTGCATTAGGCGAGCAACGAGCCAAGTCGGTCGCTAGAATGATGAAAGTTCAAGGTGTATCGGAAAGCCAATTGCAAGTCGTTAGTTACGGCGAAGAAAAGCCGGCCGTTGACGGGCATGATGAATCAGCTCATCAACTGAATCGTCGTGTCGAATTGCTTTACCAGGGTCAATAATGAAATTACGCCTGCTGTTATTGTTATCAATTAGCGGTAGCGTATTCGCGCAAAGAATGCCGTTACCGCCGGTGGTCGATAACGCCGCTTATCCAGCCGCTGTTGCCAACGCCCCCAAACCTTCGGCCGCTAGTACGCTCTATGAAATACTGGGCCGCGTCGAACAATTGCAAGTCGAGGTTCAGCAATTGCGTGGACAAGTGGAAGAGCAGGCGTATACGATCACCGAGTTGAAAAAGCGTCAAAATACGATTTATTCCGATTTGGATCAGCGACTTCAAGCTGTTGAGAGTGCGGGAGTTGGCGCTCAATCCATTCCGGAAACAGCGACTGAGCCGGCTGCGACACCACAATCTACACCTGCAGTTGCGCCAGTGATACAGCAACCGCAATTAGTCCCGTCAAAACCGGAACCGGTAAAGCAGGCAAGTATCGAGTCCGAAAAGCAGCGTTATCAGCAGGCTTATGAAACTTTGAAAAATGGCCATTACAGTAACGCCATTTCCGAGTTTAAACAATTTTTGACTGATTATCCGGCGGGAGAGTATTCGGATAATGCGCAATATTGGTTAGGCGAGGCTTATAAGGTGAGCCGCGAAGTCAGTTTGTCGCGCGAAGCATTCAATAAGCTCATTTCGAATTATCCGAATAGCCCGAAGGTGAGAGACGGCTTGCTGAAGCTCGGCTATATCGAATTAGAGCAAAATAACATTGCCAAGGCGCGTGAATATTTTACTCGTATTACCGCAACCTATCCGGGCACGACAGCCGCTCATCTAGCGGCCAAAAAATTACAGCAACTAAATAACAATCAGTAAACGTGTCCTCGTTAAAAATCACTGAGATATTTTATTCGTTGCAAGGTGAGTCCAATACTGTCGGCTTGCCGACGGTTTTTGTTCGCTTGACCGGATGTCCGTTAAGGTGCGTCTATTGCGATACAGCCTATGCCTTTAGCGGCGGCGAAAGGATGTCGATCGATGAAGTCATCGATCGAGTCGGCCAATATCGCACGAAATACATTACTGTGACCGGCGGCGAGCCTTTGGCTCAATCCGCTTGTCTCGAGTTAATGAGTCGTTTGGCCGATTTGGGTTATCAGGTCTCGATTGAAACTAGCGGAGCGCTCGATGTGTCGAGTATCGACGATCGCATAGTTAAAGTGATGGACTTGAAAACGCCAAGTTCAGGCGAGCTTCACAGAAATCTATTCGATAACATTGAGTATCTGAAAGCCAACGATCAGGTGAAGTTTGTGATCGGCGATGACCATGATTACCAATGGTCGAAGGCCATCATCGATCAATATGGTTTGGACCGGCGCTGTGAATTATTATTTTCACCAACGATGGGGCAGCAGGACCCAAAAGAACTAGCCGAAAAAATACTGAGCGATAATTTACCGGTCAGATTCCAGATTCAGTTACATAAACTGTTGTGGAATGACGCGCAAGGGCGTTAAGAATCATGCAAAAAAAAGCGGTCGTTTTATTATCCGGCGGATTGGACTCGATTACTGTATTAGCGCTTGCCAAAAAACAAGGTTACGCCTGTTATGCGCTGAGTTTCGATTACGGCCAAAAACATAATGCTGAATTGCATGCAGCCAAACGCATAGCGGCGGAATACGGCGTTATCGATCATAAAATTATTCATATCGGGTTAAATGATATTGGCGGTTCTGCCTTAACAGATAGTCACATCGCCGTACCCAGTTCGTTGCAGCCAGGCATACCGGTTACTTATGTTCCAGCCAGAAATACGATTTTTTTATCGTTTGCGTTGGGATGGGCGGAAGTCCTGAATTCAAGGGATATTTTTATCGGCGTGAATGCAATCGATTATTCCGGTTATCCCGATTGTCGGCCCGAGTTCATCAAAGCTTTTCAATCGCTTGCCGAATTGGCAACCAAGGCTGGTGTCGAAGGCGGGCATTTTTCGATACATGTCCCATTGATCGAAATGAGTAAAGCGGATATCATACGCACCGGTTCGGAATTAGGCGTCGATTACAGCCAGACCGTATCGTGCTATTCTGCGGATAAATTCGGTAATGCTTGCGGCGTTTGTGACGCATGCAGGCTTCGCAAGGCGGGTTTCGAGTTGGCAGGAATTGAAGATCCGACTCGATACCAAAATAAATAAAAAAAGAGTTGCACAAAGCCGAAATATCCTTATAATAGTAAATCTTTGTTGGGTCGTTAGCTCAGCTGGTAGAGCACCGCACTTTTAATGCGATGGTCGTGCGTTCGAATCGCACACGACCCACCACGAATTCAAAAAAACCAGCTATTTAGCTGGTTTTTTTATGCCTGCCGTTTTTGTTTTAAAGTATTTCCTGATTACGTATAACTCTCAACCAGATCTTGTAGCTCTGAATAAACGTCATGTTGGTAGGGAATGCCGACATCCAGTATACAAGCATGTCAGTATTCCATTCATACATCCATTTGTTGCCATCCTTGTCGCCTGGACCTCGGCACAAATCCGTCTGGAACGGATTTGCGTTGACCCGAAGGGCATTGGGCAGGATAGCCCAATGTGAATCCATGCCGGAATGACGAAGCGCCTAAGACCGTCTGACTTTTTTCTAGGCACTTATTTTCTATCTCCGGGGAAATGTTTTAGGTTAAATTTATACGCCTATAAAGCCTGATCGCGATTGATCAAATAACGTAGATTAAATTAATACCGCAACTATTTAGCTAAGAAACAAGAACGGTGTCATCATGCCTAGATGCTGGATTATTGCCGGTCCTAATGGCGCAGGTAAAACAACCTTCGCGTTGGAATATTTACCGAAAGCGGCAAACTGCTCCCATTATATTAATGCCGATTTAATTGCGGCAGGGTTGTCGCCATTGGCGCCTGAACGAGAATTGATAGCAGCCAGTCGTATTTTCCTGCATGAGATTGAAACGTGCATCAAAAAGAGCCAAGATTTTGCCTTTGAAACGACTTTATCGGGGCGAACATATTTAAAATTGATTAAACGTCTGCTCGATGCAGGTTGGCAGGTCGAATTGATTTATCTGGCCCTGCCTCCGTTGAAATGTCGAAAGCGCGTGTTGCGGAACGTGTTAGGCATGGTGGGCATAATATTCCGTTAAATGACATCGAACGTCGGTTTTCGCGCAGTTTGAATAATTTACTGACTGAGTTCAGTCAAACGGTAAACAATTGTTTATGTTTTATGAATAGTGGGGACGAACCTGTGTTGGTGTTTGAGCAGAAAGGTGAACAACGCAATATAATCCACGATAAGTTTTATCGTCTTTTTATAGATGTGGTCGCGTTATGAATACCGTCAGAAAACAACCCTCTGAACAAAGCAGAATTATTCTCGCTTCATTAAAGGAGGCGGTCGGCAACGCCTTGGATAAAAAACGTCGGCTAGGTCAATACGCTGTCGTTTGGGAGAATGGTGAGTTGGTCTATAAAGGCGAGGATGCGCCAAAAGTGGAGCGCAAACAGAAATAGCCTGACTTTTCACTAGGATTGTCGTCGACTGATGTCGATAGTCAGTACTAAGTGAATATTTTCCAGATCTTTTTCACATCAAAATGGTGAGGAATGAAGGGGCGAGTTTTCGCCAATATGCTGAAAAATGATGTAAAGTTAATCATATTCTGCTCAACGTATAACATCTTCTCGATTTCATCGAAGGGACTTCATCCCAATGGACAGCAAAGAAAAAAAACAACTCAGCGAAACGGACATCTGCGATTTATTCATCACCCCCGCGATCAAAGATGCCGGTTGGGACCCATACAGACAGATTCGGCGCGAAGTCACCTTGACGCCCGGGCCTATCGTCGTCAGGGGCAATATCTCTTCCCGCAACAAGAAAAAGAAAAAATTCGCCGATTACGTATTGTCCTGGGAGCCCGGCGTTCCGCTGGCGATTGTCGAAGCCAAAGATAACAATCACACCGTCAGTCACGGCATGCAGCAGGCCTTGGGCTATGCTGAAATTCTCGATTTACCCAATGCCTTCAGTTCCAATGGCGATGCATTCGCCATGCACAACAAGGCGGCCGGCGAAGACGAAGACATCGAAAGCGAAATCGCCTTAGAACACTTTCCAGAACCCAATACACTCTGGCAGCGCTACAAGACTTATCGCGGCATCGCCGACGAAAGCCAGGATTTAATCGTCCAGCCCTACTACAGCGACATATTCGGCAAAGAACCGCGTTATTACCAAATCGAAGCGATCAACCACGCCATCGAAGCGGTCGCCAAAGGTCATAAGCGCATTCTATTGGTCATGGCGACCGGCACCGGCAAAACCTACACCACCTTCCAAATCATCTGGCGCCTATGGAAGGCCAGAGCCGTCAAGCGCGTGCTGTTTCTGGTCGATCGTAATATCCTCGCCGACCAAACCCTGGTCAACGACTTCAAGCCCTTCGGCTCGGTGATGACAAAAATCAAAAACCGCAAGATCGATCCGGCCTATGAAATCCATCTGGGGCTTTATCAAGCCATTACCGGCACCGACGAAGCAGATAAGATTTTCAAAAATGTTTCTCCCGATTTTTTCGATTTGATCGTCATCGACGAATGTCATCGCGGCAGCGCGGCCGACGATTCGGCTTGGCGGGAAATCCTCGAATATTTCTCCAACGCCATCCAACTGGGTCTGACCGCCACGCCGAAAGAAACCAAATACGTGTCCAGCATCAGCTATTTCGGCGAGCCGGTTTACACCTACAGCCTGAGACAAGGCATCGAGGACGGATTTCTCGCGCCTTACAAAGTCGTGCGCATCGATATCGATAAAGACCTCTATGGCTGGACCCCGCCGCCAGGCATGAAGGACGATTTGGGCAACGACATCGAACAGCGCACCTACAACCAGATCGACATGGACCGCATCCTGATCCTGAATCAGCGCACCAAGCTGGTCGCCGAGCGGGTCATGAAATATCTCAACGCCACCGATCCGTTCGCCAAGACCATTATCTTTTGCGAAGACATTGATCATGCCGAACGCATGCGCAAAGCCATCGTCAATGCGGCCGGCAAACTGGCCAAGGATAATCCCAAATACGTCATGCGCATCACCGGCGACAGCGTGGAAGGCAAAGCGGAACTGGACAATTTCATCGATTCCGAAAAAGTCTTTCCGGTCATCGCCACCACTTCGGAACTGCTGACCACTGGTGTCGATGCCAAAACCTGCAAACTCATCGTGCTGGACAAAACCATCAGCTCGATGACTATCTTCAAACAAATCATCGGTCGCGGCACCCGTATCGAAGAAGAGTACAACAAATACTTCTTCACCATCATGGACTTCAAGAAAGCCACCGAGCTGTTCAAAGACCCGGACTTCGACGGCGAACCGGTAGTGATTTACGAACCGGGCGATGGCGACGACCCGGTACCGCCCGACACAGGTGGGCTGGATGATCCAGGAGATGATGATATTGAAGAGCAACCGGGTGTTTACAAAGTGACCGTCAGCGGCGTGCCGGCCAAAATCGTCGCCGAGCGCATCGAATACCTGGGCCCGGACGGCATGCTGATCACCGAATCCTACAAGGACTTTACTCGCAAGCAAATCCAAACCGAATTCGCCTCGCTGGACGAATTCCTGAAACGCTGGAACGACAGCAACAAAAAGCAAGTCATCGTCGACCTGCTGGAAGAGCACGGCATCCTATTCGACAACCTGGCCGAGGAAGTCGGCAAGGACTACGGAATATTTGATTTGATCTGCCATATTGCCTATGATCAGCCCCCTTTGACCCGCAAGGAACGGGCGCTGAACGTCAAGAAGCGCAATTACTTCACCCAATACGGCGAGCAGGCCAGGGCGGTGCTCGACGCCTTGCTGGAAACCTATGCCGACGAAGACATCGGCAGCCTGGAAAACAGCAAGATTCTGAAGCTTAAACCGTTCAGCGACCTGGGTACGCCGGTCGAAATCATCAATCAGTTTTTCGGCGGCAAAAGCCAATACCAGTCCGCCATTCAAGAACTCGAACAGGAACTGTTTAAACAGGAACAAAGTGCATGAGTAATGTTTCCGGCATCATCAAATCCATTCAAGACATCATGCGTAAGGATGTCGGCGTCGATGGTGATGCGCAACGTATCAGCCAATTGGTCTGGCTGTTTTTTCTGAAAATCTTCGACGACCGCGAAGAAGAATTGGAATTGATAGAGGATGGCTATCGATCGCCGCTGCCGGAGCATATCCGCTGGCGAGCCTGGGCGAAAGACCCGGAAGGCATGACCGGCGATGAACTGTCCGATTTCGTCAACCTGCAACTGTTTCCGACTCTGAAGGAAAAACTGCCGATGCAGGGCGAAACCGCCCAGCGCGCCCAGGTCGTGCGCGACGTGTTCGAAGACACCTACAACTACATGAAATCCGGCACGCTGCTGCGCCAGGTGATCAACAAAATCTGCGAAATCGACTTCAACAACACCGAGGACAAACACACCTTCGGCGACATTTACGAACAAATTCTCAAAGACCTGCAAAGTGCCGGCAATGCAGGCGAATTCTACACCCCGCGCGCCGTGACCCGTTTCATCGTCAACCGCGTCGATCCCAAGCTGGAAGAAACCGTGCTCGACCCGGCCTGCGGCACCGGCGGCTTTCTCAGTTGCACCGTTGATCATAAACGGGATTGTTATGTGAAATCCGATACTAAAAAGGAAGAAATTCTTCAAACGACGATTCGCGGCGTCGAGAAAAAGGCTATGCCGCACATGCTCTGCGTCACTAATATGATTCTGCACGGCATCGACACGCCCACGGCGATTCGCCATGACAACACCCTGAGCCGTCCTTACAAGGATTACGGTAACAAAGACCGGGTCAACGTCATCATCACCAACCCGCCGTTCGGCGGCATGGAAGAGGACGGCATCGAAAACAACTTTCCGGCCAACCTGCGCACCCGCGAAACCGCCGATTTGTTCATGGCCCTGATCATCAAGTTGTTGAAAGACCAGGGGCGCGCCGCCGTGGTATTGCCGGACGGCTTCTTGTTCGGCGAAGGCATGAAAACCCGCTTGAAACAGCAATTGCTGGAAGAATGCAATCTGCACACCCTGGTGCGCCTGCCCAACGGCGTGTTCAATCCCTACACCGGCATCAAGACCAACCTGTTGTTCTTCACCAAGGGTAAGCCGACCGAGCACGTCTGGTTCTACGAACACCCGTATCCCGAAGGCGTCAAGAACTACAACAAGACCAAACCGATGCGTTTCGAGGAGTTCCAGCCGGAAATCGACTGGTGGGGCGACGAGGCCGACGGTTTTGCCAGCCGCGAACAAACAGAACAGGCCTGGCGCATCTCGATCGATGAGATCAAGCAACGCAACTACAACCTGGACATCAAGAACCCGCACATCGGCGAACAAGTCAGCCACGACCCGCAGGAATTGCTGCAACAGTATGCCCAGCAACAACAGGCCATGACCGACATCCGCAGGCAAATCAAAGATATTTTGCAACAGGCGCTAAAACCGGGCGAACCCAGTTAAACGGCATGAAAGAATTTAACAACGTCATTCCGGCAGGGATTGCCGGAATCCAGTATACAGGGAAGTAACACGGAAACATTAATGAACAAACAACCCTGCGTTTACATATTATCGAGCCAAAGAAACGGCACTCTCTATATCGGTGTAACTTCGAATTTAATTCAGCGAGTATATCAACATCGAACAGGCATGATAGAAGGTTTTACCAAGCGTTACGGGGTTCATAACTTGGTCTGGTATGAAAGTCACGAAATGATGGAAAGTGCAATCCAAAGAGAGAAACAACTCAAGAAATGGTCAAGAACTGCAAAAATTCGTTTGATAGAACAACTCAACCCCGAATGGCGGGATTTATGGAAAAATTTAACGTAACGACCAACGCCGTCATTCCGGCAGGGATTGCCGGAATCCAGTGACCAGGGATGGTACGCGTTGAATACATCCCTGTAGTCTGGATGTCGGCAATCCCTGCCGACATGACGGTTTAACTTAGTGGGTTTGGGTGAAAGTGAACGGCCCAAAGCCGCTGCTTGAATATGTGATAGCTGATGAAACACAATAATGCATAACTTGATCGCCACTAATATAGATGTCTGGACCGCGGCGCTGGAAAACAAATCGGCCGCCGGCAGAGGTGCGAACAACAAGCAAACGGCTTACGGCATTAAGAAGCTGCGCGAGCTGATTTTGGAACTGGCGGTGCGCGGCAAGCTGGTGCCGCAAGATCCAAATGATGAACCGGCCAGCGTGCTGTTGGAGAAGATTGCCGAGGAAAAGGCGCGCTTGGTCAAGGAAGGGAAGATCAAAAAGCAGAAAGCTTTGCCGGAAATTGGTGAGGACGAAAAACCTTTTGAATTGCCTGAGGGATGGGAATGGACAAGGCTTGGAAATATTTCTCAGATCAATCCAAGAAATGATGCACTAGATGATATTGAAACCTCTTTTATTCCTATGCCTTTGATTTCTAGTTCTCATTCCGGGGAGCATGAACAAGAAATTAGGGCTCAATAAAAAAAGGTTATACCCATTTTGCTGATGGTGACATTGGCAAAAATTACACCGTGTTTCGAAAATAGCAAAGCGGTTGTTTTTTCAAATCTTCGCAATGGAATAGGTGCAGGGACAACTGAGCTTCATATTGCTAGACCTTACAATCGATCATTGAACCCCAAGTATATTCTGCTTTTTTTAAAAGCGCCTCAGTTTTTGTTGATTGGCGAAACAAAGATGACAGGAACCGCTGGTCAAAAACGACTCCCAAAAGAGTTTTTTGCTGGAAACCCCTTACCTTTACCACCATTATCTGAGCAACACCGCATCGTCGCCAAAGTCGATGAACTGATGGCGCTGTGCGACCAACTGGAGCAGCAGCAAACCGACAGCATCACCGCGCATCAAATACTGGTTGAAACCCTGCTGAAAACGCTGACCGACAGCGAAAATGCCGAACAGCTGGCGCTAAACTGGGCCGTCCTGTCCGAACACTTCGACACCCTGTTCACCACCGAACACAGCATAGCCCAACTCAAACAAACCATCCTGCATCTCGCCGTCATGGGCAAACTCGTCCCTCAAGGTCCCAATGACGAACCGGCCAGTGTGTTGCTCGAGAAGATTGTCGAGGAAAAGGCGCGCTTGGTTAAGGAAGGGAAGACCAAACAGCAGAAGATTTTGCCGGAAATAGTGGATGATGAAAAGCTTTTTGAAATAATGGACGGATGGGAATGGTCTCGCTTGGGTGATCTCTGGCTTGATTCATTTTACGGGCCAAGATTTGGAAAGGATGAATATGTTGCGCATGGTGGATATCCGACAATTCGAACAACGGATATGACTTCCGATGGAAAAATCCTTTTGAAGGACCCACCAGAGATTCTTGTGGAAGAGTCTAAGCTTTCTCTATATGGACTAGAAAAGGGCGACTTGTTAATCACAAGATCTGGCAGTATCGGGACAATGGCAATATTTAATTTGGATATAGCTGCAATCCCAAGTGCGTATCTAATTCGAATTCGCCTATCTAAACCAATGGTGCCGGAATATGTGCTGCTTATGTTAATGAGCCCGCTAGGTCAATCCTATCTTGGTTTAAATACGACTTCTGTAGGTGTTCCAAACGTCAATGCAACCAAGATGTCGCAATTTGTGTTTGCAATTCCACCTGAAGCGGAGCAACACCGCATCGTCGCCAAAGTCGATGAACTAATGGCGCTCTGCGACCAGCTACAAGCCCAAATCAACAAAGCCCAGACCACTCAAATTCACTTGGCCGACGCCATTGTCGAACAAGCGATAGCCTAGTTGGTTTCATACGTCATACTCGCATCACTGCCATTAAGTTAAGTTGTCATGTCGGCAGGGATTGCCGACATCCAGACTACAAGGATGTATTCAGTGCCAGCCATCCCTGGTTTCTGGATTCCGGCAATCCATGCCGGAATGACGGTCAGGTTAGTGTGGACGGTTTTTTTCATAGAATAGAATAATGATATGTTCGGTTTATCTGACATAAATGCTGCCTTATCCATTTGGGATCGAATCAAAAAAGGGACGGCTGATGATCAAGCGATACAGGCTCCCGATACGGTCGCTAGCCGCTTTGTTCGACTGTTTGAAAAACACGGCATCCACCGCAACCAGATTCCGCGCTTTTTCGGTCAGGGCTTGAGCCTGGACTCCGTTTCCAGCGATGAAAAACTAATTGCGCATTTAACTCACGAAATTTTGCAGGCGGCGGCGGAACTATTCTCCATTCGTCTGGAATGGCTGGAAGGCGCCGATGATCAACTTTATGACACGCATGATTTTTACAAGCATCCGGAAGGTTATGGCGAGTTCTTAGAAAAATTGAATTCCAAGGGCGATCAACGGCTAATGGTCAAGCTGGTATTAACCAATTACGGTTATCCCGATGAAAATGCGCTGTTAGTGATCGAGGAAGAAATCGCTAGCCTGGGTGATGGGGCCATTGTCCGTTATCACCTTTGTAATGGTTGGTCGCATAAATACTACAAATGCCGAGCAGGCCTTGCCGCTTGCATTGCGATGACCTTAAATCAAGGGGTTTTTATTCGAGGCAGTTGGAAACAAGGTCCGGTTGATGTCTTTTGCGAAGGCAAAGGATTTATATCTGACCTTGATTCTTTGCCTTATGCCTACCGGCGGGATTGGTTGATGCGTAAACGTTATGCCAAAGCCAACTGGCATCCGGATCACTGGATCTATGATCCTGAAGATTATCTGGATGGCGTCGATGAAGGCGATTATGGCAAAAGAAGCGCACTAGAAATCTGGCTGTATTATTTCGACAAAGGCTTACTGGAAACCGGCTATCACCGCAAACATGCCGCCGAAGATTTCAAGGCATATCTACAGAACAATATTAAATAATAACTATAAAAGGACTGACGATTATTAACTTTTGTCTTGATTCGCTTGAACAAATTAGAAATAGACTGCTTGACCTGACGGCTAGAAATCGGTTGCTGAATTTCAGCCACGGACGTGGCGGCTACATCAGGATCGTCGATGAATTGCCGGATCAGTTATGTAATTTATTGTTGGCTGAAGAGGAATTGGAATTTCTGCCTATCCCCGAGCCGACCCGGGAGCAGCTAATCGAAGCAGGTTATGTGAAGATCGACGCTGTGACCGAGCAAGAGGTTCGCGTTAAAAAAGATCCTACAGCCGCCGAATGGGCTAAATGGTTAAACATCAAGACGGATTACGAGTTGCCCGAACCGCTCGAAAGTGACGCACCGGACAAGTATCAAGATAAAGCCATCCAAACGTTGTTGTTCACTTATGAAATGGAAACACGGCTCAGGTCGCTTCGGAACAAGGCGGAAACGGCGATAGAGGAAACAGGGGGCAATATTCTGTATTTGTCCTTCGGCTTTTTGGAATGGTACGAAAGCCATGACAGTGATAAAGCGCGGCTGGCGCCGTTATTTTTGGTGCCGGTTACGTTGAATCGCGGCAAATTGAACAAAGAGGCCGGAACTTACGTTTACACGCTTAATTCTACTTTGTCATATTTACTCAAGGGCGACCTCCGAACGTCGAGCGGGATTTCATGGCTTGCTCTCGTAGTCGGTGGCGCTTGTTAATGACGTTGGCGAGCTCATCGGCGCTCAACTGTCGACGCGGCAATAGATGCGCCAAGGCGGTGACCAGATCGTTGAACGAGAGCATAGGCCATTGCTGGCGGCCAGTCTTTTTTTGTTTGACCAGGGACAAGGTGCCCAGCATGACCACGGCCATGTGGTGATGCCAGGCGTCCCAACGACGTACTTGGTAATCGGCCAGGCCGCTTTCGCTCTTGGCTTCGCGGAAGCTGTGCTCGATGAAATAGCGTTGCGCTTGGACCCTGGCGAGTTTTTGCCAAGGGGTATTCAACGGCGCATTGGACAGGCAGTAGTGCGAGATTTTGTCGGCGCCGACTTCCTTTCGCACCAAAAGACGCCAGCAACGGGCTTGGTCTTCGACGCCATCCCAGACCCAGACCTGCGTATGCAAGTAGTCGGCGGTCAGAGGACCTTTTTCGCCGGCACGCAAGGTCAAGCGTTGCCAGGCCTCGGCGGGTTGCTCAGCCACCCAGTGATCGACACGCATGGCCGGGTTTTGTGCTTTGCGCCGGGCGGGAGGTTTACCGCGTCCCGACCAGGCCGGAACTTGCGGGTCGGGGTCGTTGAGGTAAATCATTTGGTGGCAATGCACATCCGCGACGAAACGGCAGTCCAATTGATCGACACTCCGCAAAAAGGCGGGTTCTTTACCGTAGCCACCGTCCACGCCGACATAGCCGAAGCGCACACCGCGCTGCCGGGCGGTTTTTAGCATGGCCAGGGCCAACTGGCTTTTGCTGTGATAGGTCTGTGCCTTGGGTGGAATCGCGGCCCGTTTGCAGCGTGCCGCGTCTTCAGCCCAGGACTGCGGTAGATACAGGCGAGTATCGATCAGCGTGGCCAGATCATCGCGACAGAGGGCGGCGAAGACGCCGACTTGGCAGTTATCGACCTTGCCGAGACGGCCGTTCCACTGCCGAGCGACGCCTGCAGAGGCCTCGCCTTTTTTGGCAATGGCGCTCTCATCGAACAGCAACACGGCATCATCGCCGCCCAGTAACGCGTCGGCTTCCTGGGCCACTTGGCAACCGAGACCGCCCCAATCTGCACACCCTCGGTCAACATGTGTTGCATGGACTGGTGATCGGTGGCGTTGACTTCGCTCATGCGCAGCATGTTGACCCGATCGGATTGGAAGATGCCGAACATATAGCCCATAAACGCGCTAGAGAGGTCGCGCGTGCGGGAGGCGAAAAACGAAGCATAAGGGGCCAAATGCGCGCTGAGGGCTTCTGGTAAGCCTTGCAGGGCCTGTTTGAGAGGGAGTTTAGAATTTTCACGTCATACCGTGAATTATCTATATAAAACAGAGGCTTATTATACATCAACAACTCTTGATCGGGTGGCGTTATAATCTGACAAACTAGAATTAATCATATCCGCAATCAACTTATGGATAAACTTGGGGTTGACGGCAATATCTATAATGACCCCCAAAACTGACCAACTATGAACAGCCTCGAACAAGAGATCGCTGAGTTAGAGAAAAGGCTCCATGCCTTGGACACCGAGCGCGCATCCCTCGCTCAAACATTGGCGACGCTCAAGCAGCAACGCAAAGAACAAATCGACAGCTTTGAACAACGTGGCGATAATTCAACGGTAACTCATCAGTCGTCTCGCCAGGATAAAATCAAACTATTTCGCACTTTATTCAAAGGCCGCGAGGATGTTTATCCTAAACGCTTCGTAAGCAGTAAAACCGGAAAACCGGGTTATTCTCCGGTTTGTTTGAATGAATGGCATCCGAAGCTCTGCCATAAACCTCGTATTAAATGTGGCGATTGCCAGTGTTAACGCCGACCTAAACCCGCAACTATTTGCCGCAGGATAACAACAAAAAATACGGCGGACGGCACATCTTCAAAGCATTATAAAACGCCCCGCTAAAACGGGATCTCATCATTAAAATCGCTCTCCTCATGTCCTGCCTGTTGTTCATCAGGTATTGTTTTGTACATGTCCAGGATATCCTCACCATAATGTTCCCAAATGGCTTCTTTCAACTCATCCAGGAACTGATAGACGCAATCGGCTTCTTCCGGTGTCCAATGGGTGGTGATTCTCAGTATTTCCATTGGGCGGCCCCCTGTTGTCTGCGGCGTCGTTCCGTCGCCTGTTCTTTGGCCTCTTTCATGCGATACGATTGTCCTTCGATCCGGAATGTGTCAATGACATTGAGACACCAAGTTGATTTATTTAGTGTCTAATTGTTGTGTATTTATGAGTCGAGGTTCTCCTTTGTGTTAATAGGCGGATTAATCCAAACGGCGTTAGGCAAGCTAGGTGGCAAAGGGCACTTTCCTTTGAATCGCTTTGGATTGGCGAGGAAGGCAATCTCCAGGGTTTTTGCGCGTGCTTGGTATACCGTAGCCGCTTGGTCGAAATGGACGGTGGCCGGGGTCATGTAACCGATGCCCGAGTGGCAATGGGACTGGTTGTACCACGGGAAGAAGCGTTGGCAATGGCTGCGGGCATCCTCAAGGCAGCCGAAGCGGACGGGGAAATCAGGCCGATATTTCAGGGTTTTGAACTGGGCCTCAGAATAGGGATTGTCATCCGAGACATAAGGGCGGCTATGGGTCTTGGCGACATCCAGATCGACCAGTAAGGCAGCCACGGGCTTGCTGCGCATGCTGGATCCGCGATCGGCATGCAGCGTCAGCGTATTCGGCGGGATGTTGTGCTTGGCCACCGTCTCGGCGATCAGCTGCTCGGCCAGTTCGGCGGTTTCCCGCGGGGCGACCATCCAGCCAACGACATAGCGACTGAAAATATCCAGAATCACATACAGGTGGAAACAGGTCCATTTAGCAGGGCCTTTGAGTTTCGTAATATCCCAGCTCCAGACTTTTGATTGGGCGCGGTGGCCAGGAGTTCAGGCTTGGTATAGACCGGGTGCATCCGTTGGCGCCTGCGCTCCGCTGACTGGCCGTCCGCCTCCAGAGCACGGTACAAGGTGCGTACCGAGCCGATGTAGCGCCCCTCGTCCAGCAGAGTGGCATAAACAACATACGGCGAGCAGTCGGCGAAGCGTTCGCTGTTAAGCACCTCCAGCAGTTGCTGCCGCTCATTAGTCGAGAAAGCCAGCGGGGCGGACGGACGAGGCACCCGCGTTACCGGCACAGGCGCCAGGTGGCGCCGACGGGCATCCTCGCGATAGACCGAACTGCGGTTCAAATTCAGGGCTGCACAAGCCGGAGCCAGGCCGACCTCCGGGGCCAACTGGTTAAGGGCTTGCATCAGTTGGACTCGCTCGGCGTCTCGTCCGCCGGCAGTCCGAACAAGACGCAAAGTTTTTTTTGGACATCAATAATGGCATTGGCCTGAGCGAGTCTGCGACGCAGGCGCTCATTTTCCTGGGTAAGTTGGTAAACACGACGATCCTCGGCCTGAGCCGGGTCGGCCTTGCGCCCACGTTTTTGCGGAGCCAGCGCGGCACGCTGATCGGCAGCACGCTGTTTGCGCCAAGTGGCTAATTGGGAGGAGTAAATCCCTTCTTTGCGTAATAGGGCGCCAATCTCACCCGGCTGAGTACAGCGATCAGCGACATCCAGGATGCGGCGCTTGTCGATGCTGGTAAATTGTCGGCGCTGGGCGGTGGCAACCACCTCCGGATCGGGCCGCGCGCCGGAGGTCGCGTTTCCAGCCGCCCTACGGGCGTCTTCCAACGCGACCTCCGGCGCAGTTAATTGTGGTGATTCCATGGTCTCTGCTTTTGATTTGCTCATGATTCTGGCCTACCTTTATACTCTAATTTCCGAGGGGTAAGTGTCTCAGGTCA
The DNA here is from genome assembly GCF_050611805.1 of Methylotuvimicrobium sp. Classification (NCBI taxonomy): domain Bacteria; kingdom Pseudomonadati; phylum Pseudomonadota; class Gammaproteobacteria; order Methylococcales; family Methylococcaceae; genus Methylotuvimicrobium; species Methylotuvimicrobium sp. The sequence continues at coordinate 11,003 of NZ_JBNGHF010000048.1, read as the reverse complement.
TATTGGCACAGGGGGATCGCGATGATCTCACTGTGATGAACCAACCGGTCAACCAGAGAGACGACACAAGCGGCATTGGGAAAGACGTCGTTCCATTCGGCGAACGGGCGATTGGTAGTGACCAGCGTTGACCGTTGTTCATAGCGTTGATTGACGATTTCAAACAGCAGATCCGCGTGGCGGTTGCTGTAGGAGAGATAGCCGACTTCATCGATGATTAACAAAGCCGGTTTGGCGTAGTGCTTGATTCTTCGCCGCAGTGCGTTGTCGCTGTCCAGGACGGCCAGGTCATTGAGCATGTTGGCGGCCGTTGTGAACAAGACCGTATGGCCGTGCATCACCGCTTGATAACCGAGGTTTTGCGCCAGGGTTGATTTGCCCACGCCGTTACCGCCCAGTAGGATGATATTATTGGCGCCGGTTAAAAAATCCAAGTGCATTAACGCATGGATCGCGTTTTGATCTATTTTATCCGGCCACTGCCAATCGAATTCGGTTAAGGGTTTAAAGCGTCCCAGTTTAGCGTGACTTAAACGGCGCTCCAGTGAACGTTGTTTTCGCTCTTGCCGTTCCCAGTTTAATAGGGTTTCCAGCCAGGGATACTGTGCTTGCGTCAGTTCATGCCAATGCGCCTGCACACCATGAAGCTTGAGCTCAATCGCTTGTTGCTTGAGTTGGTCGGCATCAATCATGGTTTTCCTCCTTGGTTATCGCTGTTATAGCGTTCTCTGGCTCTGGTTCTTTCTTTTGCGCTTTCTTTTTCTTCTTCTCCTTGTCCTTGTCCTGCTCTGTTTCGCTGTCATTGACCGGGCCGTCCTCATGACTGGGATTGAGTTGGTCATAGTCAGCCAGGTTGACCGCTTTGACGCAGTACGGCTTGACTTTATCGGGTACCGCGACAGCCAGGGGCGGCGGTTGCCGTTTTTCATCACGCCGGCGTTCCAGGATTTGTTGCACCGTTTGCGGGTAGGGCGATTGCTGTTTGAGCGCTTCGTCGAGCGCGCTGTGCAATTCGTCTCGGCCATAGTCATCCAATAGCTAGTTCAGTAAGCGGAGGGTGGTGGTTAACACATGGCCCCGTTGGATGGCTTGCTGCAGAAAAAGGGGAATATGCGCGGAAGCGGCGCTTAAGCGGTCTTGCCCGCGGTGCTGCTTGGCGTTGGTTTTTTGCAGCCATAAGGCATTAATATGGTTTTCATCTTCGATTTGCTTAGCCTTATCGAAACTGCGTCGATGTTCGGCAATCATGTGTTCGCCATCTAGGATGCAGAGCTGCTTAAGATCGGCGATCACCGTCAGCGGTTTTTGTACGTGCTGATGCGGAATCGAGTAATCATTCAAGTCAAAGCGGATATAAGGCGTCTTTCGGGCTATGACCGGTTTACTTTCACGGGTATCAAACGGGTTGTCCGGCAGACTGAGCAAACTTGGCTGCTCCTGATGAAAAGCCTCCTTCACCGTCAGTTCGGTATTTTCCGGGCAGCGCCGCTCGCCGCTAACGCCTTGACACCATTGATCGGCCTGATGATTCAGTTCTTCGAGTGTTTGAAAATGTCGCGCGGCAAAAAAGTTATCCCGGATATAACGAATCGCCCGCTCCACACGGCCTTTTTCATTGCCGCGCGCGACGGCGACCGGGCGTGGCTCAAAGCGATAATGCGCGGATAAGGCCAGCAACGTGGGATGAAAACGGATGGCGTCGCCTTGGCGTTCCAGCACGGCCGACTTGAGATTGTCATAGAGCAGCACCTTGGGTAAGCCATTCCAGGCCTCGAACGCCGCCACATGACCGCGTAAAAAGTTTTCCATTTGTTGATTGAGGTAAAACTGCAAATAGATTTGCCGCGACCAACTTAACACCATCACAAACGCCATTAACGGTCGTTTGGCTTTGCCGATTTGAATCGAACCAAAGTGTCCCCAATCGACTTGGGCTTGTTCACCGGGTAAGGTCTTTAAGCGCAAATGGGCTTCCGGCTGTCGGCGCGGCCGCAGTTGACTGATGCGTTGGCGGAACAGGCTGGTGCCGCCGGGATAACCCCGTTGTTTCACCATCTCATACAACCTGGCGGTCGTCAGGGTCGGAAACTGCGCCAAGGTCTCCCGGATAAACGGTAAATACGGATCGATGATCGATGGTCGCGGCGAGCGTTCAACCTTCGGAAGGCCGGCTTGCGATAACACGCGGTCAACAACGGAATGATGGATGCCTAACTGGGTGGCAATCGTGCCGACTCGCCACTGCTCTACAAAATGATACCGCAGTATTTTCGCTTCAATGTCTTTATTGATGGTCATCATCCCCCCTCACCAGCATATCGGTTCCGGAATACAGGTAAAATCCGGCCGGCATGGACAAAATCCCGGCGTAACCAAGGCGCACACAGAGCACCGCAATGGTGACAACGCAAATCACCGGCCATGAATTCGATGGTTTCGGCTTTTTCGAGTCCGGTGCGCTTACGTTTCAGTACATCATGAGCGGTCACCGGTAAGGAACCCTGATGCGTTACTTTTTGTTTCTGTCGTTCCCGAAACCGTTGTTGACGGCTGGCATTATGGAAGCGTCCTGAGCGGGTGCACTGATATTTTTTCCCGGCGCGCCTGCGGGAGTCTAAACGAGCGGACGCGGCGCATCCGTGGGTGCAATAACGCTGACCACGATCACAACTTGAGCAGATGATGACCTGGGTATGACAACGGTGACAATGATAAAGGCGGGCGGATCGGCACATCGACAAAAAGGCCGATGAGGGCTGGATTTATTCCCCAGATATGTCACACTGAGGATCGTGCTTCGGCACGGTTTTGGGGGTATGGCGTCAGTGTTGACCGTCAAATCTTGGTGGCGTCATACCTTCTCTCAACGACACCGCTCTTTATACCGCTGACCGTGATGCTTTGCTTGATTATTGATGAGTCGAGTTCGGAAAAAACCCTCCATCACGATTTTTTCAGCAGGCTATTTGAGGCTGGGGGATAACGTGGAGGAATTTTACTATTCGGCAAATAACTGCGGATTTGGGCTGGTTTTTACAGCAAACAACAGGGTTTTGTTAATGTGCATAAAAAAGCCCTGGATATCCAGCTTTAACACATAACAATCTTTCGTATAATTTTGCGAGCATTGCCGGATGAATCGGTCAACACGCTGGATGCCAAAATGCGTGCCTTTGCCTTTGCGACAGGTATAACTGTCATGGATGAACGTTTTCTCAAACAGCGGATTCAGCTTATTGATGATCAGATGATGCACCACCCGATCACGAAAGTCGGCGGCGAATATTTCTCGCTTAACCGGCTTGTTGACAATAAAGGCAATGGATTTGCCCGGCTGGTAACTGCCGTCATTGATTTCAGCGCAGAGTTTTAGCAGATTGACTTCATAATCCATTTCAAAAGCCAGGGCATTGAGGGTATTGCGTTTAGTGCTACGGCAATTCGCATAGGCTTCAAACAATTCCGCTAGCGCCAGGGTTGGCTTTAAGTCTTGCAGCAGATCCAACAAGGATAGTTGCTGCATAGGCTTTAATCCCTAAGTAAACACGGGCAGCAAGGACAATCGCTGCCCGCATGTCTAACGTTAGCTTTGTTTAAAACCCCGGACCGCACGCACTCTGAGCGTGTTGTTCTCAGTGTTGTTGTTCTGGTTGCCATTGTTGAAGTTCTGGTTCCACGCGTTGTTGCTAGCGTTCTCCGACGAACTCCAGTAGTTGTCATTGGCAAAACCACCCACCACGTTTTATAAAGTCGTTTTAATAAGCGCAAGGCCTCTCGCGCTTATGTTGCTTAACTGCTCAAAAAGAACAGTCCCTTTATCGCTTTTAAACAAAAGCATGCTCACTGGCTGTCACCATAGCCACAGCCATTCCGGCGTTTTACTGACTGGCATTACGCCAGCCGGTAATTTGTTTGCCTATGCTGTCCATTAATACCGTCAATTCGGCCTGCTTCTTAAACGACAGTACTTTCATATCGGCGCATAGGCGTATTTCCAGCTTGAGCAGTTCAAACTCATCTAAAAATTTTTCCAGATGCTCTTTTTTCTGGGCTGATTTATTGGCGCGGTATATGCTTCTGACCAGTTGCAGGGCGTCACGCTTCATATCCTGTCCCAGGGTATATTTATACTCCTTGGGGAAATCCTTGGTGACTTCAAAAATCTTCAGGATCAATTGATAGGTATCCCGGTAAACCGGCAAGTCATAATACAGCGCCATGGCTCAAAAAAAATCGCCCGCTACGCGGGAAAGAAAAGTGTTAAAGGGATTAAATAGTTAAAAAGCCCGGACCGCACGCACTCTGAGCGGGTTGCCCTTAGGGCTGGTGACCTGGAGGCCATCGAAGAAGGACTGGGCCCACGCGAGGTTGCTAGCGAGCTCCGTAGAGCTCCAGTAGAGGAGAGTGGCAAAACCACCCACAAGGTCTTTTTGTTGATATAACAAATTTAATTCAAATTTTGACGGTAAATACCAGTCACCATAACCACCCCCCGTATAATTTGCACAGAGAAGAGCGGCGTAACTGCCACCACCTTGGCTAATTATAATGCGATCAGTATTACGTTCACCGTTGATACCGTCCCAAACCGCACCGGTTGCGATAAAACTGCCATTGAACCATTGTATGCCTGTGCTTTGGTCTTCCGGCGCGGCTTCTAAGCCATGCTTTCCGTCATCAGAGACAAAAAACACAATACCACCGCCTGGCCCGGTGTCGCCTATTGCGTATGAGTCTGGTGTTAAGGCATTGACTTGTGTTTGCAACGACGATACGTTTGCAGTGGTTGCATTTAAATCATTGCGCAATGCCGCCAGGGAATCGCGTGCTTGTGTTGTAAAAGAAACTGACAGTAAGGTCAGGATGAGGAGGCATGATTTGATCATCGTGCTTGGCTTGTGTTTCATGGTGTTCTCCAGTGTGGGTTAAGGCTTAGTGTGGTTGCCGTAGTTGGTCTGTAATGGCGCTAGTTTTGTGCGGCTACGACCGGTGAATACAGCGCCATGGCATAAAAACATCGCCCGCTACGCGGGAAAGAAAAGTGTTAAAGGGTTAAATAGTTAAAAAGCCCGGACCGCACGAACTCTGAGCGTGTTGTACTTCATGGCGTTGGCCTGGTTGCCACTGAGGAAGTACTGGTACCACGCGCTGCTGCTAGCGGACTCCGACGAACTCCAGTAGTAGTAAAGGGCAAAACCACCCACCACGGCTCTTTGTTGATACAACACATTTAACTCATCTTTTGACGGCAAATACCCGTCTGTTTGACCGTTTGGCCAAGCATAGTCAGTCGCTAATTGCGCCGCGATGCCTGCCTCGGTGCAGCCGGCCAGAATATCGGCGGTATTTTGGGCGCCGGTACCGATTGCAGTGCCATCGGCTCCCGTTATAGATTGACCAAAACATCCCCATTGTGCCACGCCTTGATCTTCAGGTGCGGCTTCCAAGCCATGAGCACCGGCATCGGTAATATAAAAGACGATGCCGCCGGCTGGGCCGGTGTCACCGATGGCGTAGATGTCTGGCGTTAAGCTGTCAACCTGCGTTTGCAGCGCAGTAATCTGGTCTTGCTGGTCTTGTAACTTGGTAACGGCGGCATTTAAATCGTTGCGCAATGCCGCCAGGGAATCGCGTGCTTGTGTTGTAAAAGAAACTGACAGTAAGGTCAGGATGAGGAAACAGGATTTGATCATCGTGCTTGGTTTGTGTTTCATGGGTGGGTTAAGGCTTAGTGTGGTTGCCGTAGTTGGTCTGTAATGGCGCTAGTTTTGAACTACGACCGGTGAAAATGTTGCTAACTACCACTGTAGAATTCGCGCGCGTTTAGGCTTTGGCTTTTAGGTTGCGTAACAGGGGCATTAAGCCCACCAAAAACAGCCAGAATGCTCCAGGCAGGGGAACAGCGGTTGTGATATCGTCGACGTTAAATTCATAACAACCGTCGCAAGTTGAAGCCACATCGACACTGCTAAAAGTATGGGTCTCATCAAGCAGACCCAGGAAGTAAACTAAGCTACCATCTGCTAAGGTTGATTCGTAGCTGCTCGATAAGAACGCCTGTGTGGTTCCGGACGCATTCGTGACGGTTAATGAAATATCGTCGTCGAACAATTCATCGCCACTGAGAAAAAACATCCCAATCGCAAAAACCGGCGCGAAGCTTAATTGGAAACTATCACCGCCTAAAAACGCCCCACCAGAATCGGTGCCAAGATAATTAGCACCGGACGTGGCTGAGTAGGTATCGAGAATTTGCATCGATATGCCCAGCGCAGCGAGGTCAGGATAAGTAAAGGTAATGCCACCCAACGTGCCGCCATTAGCAATGGTAGTGCCGGCAACACTGTTGTCAAAATTCAGCGTTGATGCTGAGTAGCCGCTAATTGCCGTATGAAAAGCTGTAGAGTCGGTAAACGTACTAAACGAGGCGTAGCTGTTTACTGAGAACAAAAGTATCAAAGCAGCGCTTGATGTTTTTAGAGCCCTAATCATGAGGTTATCCTTGCGTAAATTGAAAAAATCGTTTTGTGTAAAGCAATTTATGCCTGTTAAATATTAACAGCATTATTTCGCATCCATGGCATTACCGAACAGCAAACTAGGCCTTACTCGGGAGAGTTTCATGCTTACGCGGCGCTCTCACCACTGGCAGCATTGCCAGGTTACCCAGTCTAGCAATCAAGCAACTATAGAAATACTGTCAGGCTGTCAGCTATTCAAGTGCTGTCAGTCAAGAGAGCAACGCAGACGTCCGCTATTTAGATAATAGGAACGCCAGACAACATACTAGAAATAGCCTGAACATTTTTACTATTCCTAAGTACATTCGTTTGTTCCGCATATTCTATGCTCATTAATTTATTTTCAAGTATTTCAGGGATATAACGATATACTTATTCTACTTATTTAATTTTTTACTGGAATAAAGTAGGTGATGTAAAAAAAACTGACACTTTAAATCGTACTATGATGATATAAGACTTGCCCGAACTCCCCTATTTGTTTGGGTCAATGCCTCTATGAAGTATTTTGTTGGTGTAAAAAACCTGACACAGTAAATGAGACGACACTCTCGCTGCATTCACCACGCCAAAATATCGAAATTGCTGAAACGTAAGCAGTTCTTGCAATCAAGAATCTAAATTAAAATAACCGGCAGCTAACGAATCAAGTCTTGTCGCTGACGTCTTAAGCCCGGCAGTCCGGTTTTGGCCGACTGCCGGAGACCACGAAAGGCTGCTTCGTAGAAGCGAAATCCGAAAAACGATGTTTGGGCATGCGACCGCTTTGGAGAAAGTCGTATGCCGGGTTTGAGTCGAATTTTGACAGAGCAAGTTCTGCCAATCTCCGACAACCAACAATATCAGTATGATGGCGGTTGCAATCCAGAACGTCACCGTTCGACATTCAATATAATCGGCGGCTAACCCGCGTAGCTGGTTTGAAGTCTGTTTGATGGAGAGGGGAGGCTACACTGTTCTGCTCTGGTCTCAAAGCTTCCCTCTGGCTAATTGGTCAGCCATTCGTACCAACTCTGGGATTCGGTACTTCCCTGCCATTCCACGTACCCACTGTGCTGCCGATTCGACCTCAATTCCAGCTGCGGTAATGTAAAGAGGACGCTTTGACATGCCCCGATGAACTGGAATGACAAAGGCACAAGCTTCAGTACCGGCGAACGAGCTCTTGGCAATCCCAATCACAGGTGTTGCTTTTCCAAGGGCTTCGTACAGATATGCACCTAGACCGGAGCGACCTAATGGGGGTAGCCAAACGTAGCCATCGACAACAACAACGTCTGGAGTCTCAGGCAACAATCGGAGCACGGCCATCAGGCATGGTAACTCTCTCCGGTAGAAACTTCCCGGCTCGTAAGGCTCAACTTTCTCAATGAATTGAACATACCTCGAATTTGGCGCTGGCGCTGCCCACGAGTCAGCCAATACGCAAGCTGCACGCGCTTCCTCCTTCCGGTAGTAGACGTCAAGCACCGCGACTGACATTGTGTTATCTAACTTTGAATACACAAGTCTACGCGTTTTTTTCGCGCTGTTTCGGTGGAATGACGGGTTTGGCTGGACATCGAAAAACCACCCGACAGCTCCAATTGTTAACGCCACATTTTCAAGATTTTCAGTTTTAGACACCCTCTGGAAGTTTCGAACGCATCATTTCCCGTCGGTCCAACTTGTCTCCATCGACTATAAAGGTCTCATCACCGATTGCGTGAATGGTTCGCTTCTCTTCTCGGGGTTCATCAAAGTAGGCCTCAACACCTTCAAGGACAAGGATATTGTGCTTTTCGACGATATCGATCACCTTGCATTCAATATTTGCCAGGCATTCCTTGATCAATGGCGCCGCGACCTGCTTTGCCTTGAGTGGGGTTAGTCCAAATTTTTCCAATTTATCCGTATCGGCACCGGAACAAGTCCCCACCCCAACCACCTGATCTATTAGATCTACCGTTGGTATGGCAATGACGCATTCTTTGGAATTCCGAAGCGCGTTATACGAATAATTCCAGTATCCCGTCGTTATGGCAAATCTCGGTGAAAAATCCATGACCATCGTCCAAGAGATGGTCATGATGTTATTCTTCTCGCCATCATTTGTCGTAATCAACACAACAGGGCCAGGCTCGATCAGCGTAAACGCTTTGCTAATGGGCATTGTCTTCATCACCGTATACCTCATGCTGTTTGCCAAAATATATTCGACAGTACATAGCTCTTATAATGCCGGCTTTCGATTAGGCGAATAGTAAAATACTATTGCACTGCTTGCGCCATCGTGCGGGCGACGACACCTTCGTCCAACACGGTCTATCCGTCTTCAATCTTTGGCCCGGCCTATGTTCAAAATCCACAAGCGAACCATTCATATCAGTACCTCGGAAAAATCTCAGCAGCGACTTGAAAATCAGGTTGAAAAAAATTCCCATTCTAGCATTTCCAACATCCTGGCAATTCCGGCTATGATTGCCGGTGCTATCGTTGAAACACTAGTCTTTTCCGTGTTTTTTGCCGTTGCTGATTCCTCTTGAGATTTTGGGATTCAAAGCATGGCGTATGATGAAATCTGCGCAGAAACAAACCATGCACGGTACAGAGGGTGACAGTATTACCGCCGAATACACGGTGCTTTCAGATAACGAAAAGGAATAAACCATCCACCATAGTGCCCAAATTTAATCCACAGAATCTGTGGATAAGCCTGTGTCGATCCCGTTACAAGTAACGACAAGTCATTGTCTACACTAGCGCCAGTTAAATTGGTTGATTTCGAGCCACCATCATGAATTCGGAAGACTTAAAAAAGCTAGTCACATTTGCTATGCCTTTCGGCAAATACAAGGGGCGAGTCATCGCGGATTTGCCTGGCCATTACCTTAACTGGTTTGCACGCGAGGGCTTTCCAAACGGTGAATTGGGCCGGCTATTGGCCTTGATGCAGGAAATTGATCATAACGGTCTTAAGCCACTGCTAGATCCCCTAAGAAAATGAGTCATTGAATTATTAATATGCCAGGAGAAACTTTTGAAGCAGTCTTTTTATGACCTAAGCTATTCTGATTTAGAGGCGATTATAAATCAAAATAACTTAAACCCGTCAGTATCCGCTATACTTTTCAATTGGCATTATAAGAAAAAAGAAACCACTCAGTGGCGTGATAAAATTTCTAAATTGGCGTTAGCCTTTCTTGAGAACAGTTTCGACTTTTCGCTGCCCGAAATTGATACGGTTTATGAGTCAAAAAAAGATAGAGCGGTAAAATTTCTTTTTAAGCTTAAAGACAATCATAAGGTTGAAACCGTCCTAATCCCGTTTAACAATAAATATTCAATTTGCCTTTCATCACAGGTTGGCTGCGCAATGAATTGTTCGTTTTGTTTTACCGGAGAACAAGGGCTGAAAAGGAATTTGACCACAAATGAAATTGTTGGCCAGTTCCTGCAGGCTTGGCGTTGGTTGGCGACAAATAGACCTGGAGAAGAGCGGATTATAAATATTGTTTTTATGGGGCAAGGCGAGCCTTTACATAATTTTGATGCTGTTAAAAAAGCGTGTGAAATTTTCTTATCTCAACACGGAACGTCAGTGGGTGTCCAAAAAATCACTATTTCAACAGCCGGTTATATTCCTGGACTTAAAAGGTGGAGCCAGGAAATCCCTGGAGTGAACCTTGCATTGTCTCTTCATTCGCCATTTGAAGAAAAGAGAAATGAACTTATTCCCATTAATAAAAAATATCCACTAGATGAGGTATTGACCTATATTGACAAGATACCTTTAAATAAAAAACAATTTATTACTTACGAATACCTACTAATAAAAGATTTTAATGATTCACCAAACGACGCTGAGCAACTCGGGATGTTACTCGCTGGCAAAAGTGCTTATATCAACTTAATTCCTTTCAATCCATACCCGGGATCACATTACAAGCGCCCGAGTTTGGATAAAGTTGAAAAGTTTAAAGAAGTTTTAGATACTTTTAAAATCCCTACTTTAATAAGAAGCGTTAAAGGCGATGACGTATTAGCCGCATGTGGACAACTTAATTCCAATAATTAAATAGCTTTCAAGTGCCAGAGAATGGGGTCGGAACAAGTTGACAATAGGTATTCATGGTTAAAAATTACATAAAGCCTGAAATTTAACCAATAAATTATCGGATGAGCCGGTGATTTTCATGGTACTCCTTTTAGAAGTAGTTTATCGATGACTGCTAAGGGTTCTACTTAGCCATTCGGAAATATGGGTTGAGTGGTTCTTGTCGACGAGCGACTTGATTCCGAGTCTTAAAACATCCACCTCCCAAAACCCAAGCCATCGTGGCCGTCCCCGCCGGAAAGCCCAACACCACCATGGGCGCTATTGCTCATTTTAAGTACACATCCTTGCGGCCATCCATAAACACATCTATTCAATAGGATCGGCCTATGATATAGAGCCCGTGATTAATTAAGCTACATTCGAAGCGTATTTAGTATCTTCCA
>NZ_JBNGHF010000047.1:0-33821 GCF_050611805.1 Methylotuvimicrobium sp. | reverse complement strand
TGGAAGATACTAAATACGCTTCGAATGTAGCTTAATTAATCACGGGCTCTATATCTCAAACAGTTTTCATAAGCTTCGGGATAATCCGTCCGGACTCTCTGCTCGATATCCTCGGCGAGGGATTTATTTTTCTTGGCATCTGCGACCAAATGCGTGTAGCCGGCCTCCTCGGCTTTCAGGGGGTCGAACGCATCGTCCAACGAATCAAAGAGATAGCTGACTTCGATTGGCCGATTCCATCCGTCTGAATGATTTTTATGATATTCGATGCAGGCGGACAGCAAGTATTGCTCAACCAGAATGTTTCTTTCGACCCGATCGTTCAAAATAGCCCATAAATTTGCATTGGCTTTGTGCTCAACCGTCTCGAACGCTTGTTTCGCATAGTGATTGATAAATTCGGTATTGCTTCCGCCAAAAATACCGCAACTCTCCGCTCTCTGCGGCAGCCCGCTCGTTCGGTACCATGCCCACTCTTTCGGCAACCAGCCATTGAACTTTTGCATTAACGATTCGACTTGCTCCGGCATGTAATACGACGCTCCGACCGTGAAATAATCGGGGTTTTGCGCGAATAACGGCGTGTCCGAGTCGATCGGCAAGGGTTTCCACAAGAAGGCATCATTATCGATGTGAATGAAAGGTTCCTTTTGCGAAGCATAGGTATGAATCTTTCCCAATGCCCACCATTTTTGATCATAGTGATCGAGACCGTTCAAAGCGGTGCTCACGCAATCGAACTGCAAGCGGAGACCGTCGACGAGCATTCGCGCACCGTGGTCGTCGGTGAACAAAACGGTTTTTTCAAAAAATTTTCCGGCCTGCTCCAATGACAAAATCCATGAGAGCAAATGTTGTTTCTCGCTGCACCAAATGGTCTTCCGTGAGGCCAAATAAGGCCTGCTCCAAAACGACCAGACGGCATTCATCGATCGTCTCGCGCTCGTGGACGAATCAAATCGGTGCCGATACCGATACGGCCGAAATAATTGTAATTGCATGCACCTGACAACGGTTCGAAGCTGCAGCGGCAATCGCTCGTTATCGTCACCGTTCCGTCGGTCGCGGCGATGATCGCCAACGGAGCATAGTGGTGCTCGATGCCTTGCGGCTGCAGTATTTGAGGTATTCGAGTGTTTTTATCGTGACCGGTCGACGGCCACTCGATATCGCCGGTTGCGACACGGGCCGGTATCAGCCAATAATCGCCCGGACGAATCGCTCCGGCGTCCTCCAAGGCAAACTTCACCTCGATGCCGTCTTCCAACGGAATCCACCCGTTTCCGTGAATCTCAATGACGCCCTCGGCATTGATCTCATTTTTTTTCGCTCGTTGATCCCAACGGCGAAGCAATGGATGCCGGCATTGATGAATCGCCATTCCTTCTCCGCCGGACAAGATGATTTTTCTATCGATGACGTCGATATCCAGAACCTGAAGCAACGGATTGATTTCGTTTTTTAGACTGATCCTGTCATCGATCAATTCCACCCAGTCATGAACCTTTAAACCCAATTTTTCGTCTCTGCCCAAATGCTCCAGAGTGACGGTCGATGTAATTGAACCGGCATCGTAAACGAATTGACTGACGGGAAATATCGCCGACCCGTTTTCACGTGAGAATTTGAAAGTGGGCGTTTTGGCATTACCGGCTTCATCGACCGTATTTCCGTCGTGAATTTCAACCCGGTATAGTTGATTTTCCAGTCCGCGGTATTGCGCATCCGGCTCCGTCAAACAAGGCTGCTTGTCTTTTCGAACTTGCTTGGCCCTGGCGCTCATACCGATCCGACTCAGCGTTGATACTTCTTCGCCCAATAACGATGTCCCTTGCTGACAATAGGCATAGTTATAGGTAATCGGTTTGACTTTCACTTGCCAGACGACTTTCGAACGTGTCGCCGTATCGACGCCGTTGAGTGCTTTTTCCCGAATCGAGTCGTCTTCGACATAACTGACATGGCGCTCCCAAACATCGAGATAGACGACATAGTTACCTACACCCAGCGCGTCATCTTCTTTCGAAAGAGGATAATCGGTCTGGTTCAGATAGCCGGTCTCCTGCCCGTTCTCGCACAATAGACCGTTCACGTAGTAGCGGCCTTCGCCAATCTTGAAGTCTCCTTGCGCATCGCCGGGCTTGATCTCAAAACCCAACTCCGACGCCGGCCCCGCATACGGACCGATGATATCCGCGGCCAGCGTTTGCAGATAATGCAGCAGGATAGCGGTTTGTTCATTCCAATCCGCATCGAGCTGAACTCTGCCTTGCTGCATCAGGACGCGTAAAAAATGTTTATTAGGGTCAAAAGTATTGCGTGTGAAATCGCCTTTCATGGTGTTCTCCTAGCTCGATAAAATTATCCCGACATCCATACGCGCCACGGTGTATTCATTCAACCGAACCCGTAAATTGGCCATGCGCTGCGGCTGATATAAGTGATGAAACACACCGATTTCGGATCGATCGTCCGCGCCTTGCTTGATTTCTTCGGCGCATGCTCCGGCCAATTGACAGTAAATCGGAGTACCGTAACGCATGCTATTGAAGAGCGGGCGAACCCGCACGGCTTCTCGGTATTGCGCCGCTTCGATTTCGGTCATGACGGGTTCGACGTCATTTTTTTGAGCCTCCAGAATCATGTCTTCCGTAATCTTGCCGATGACCAAATCGGGTTGGCATTGATAACGGCGCGGCGTGCGGGAATCGGGCGGCACATAGCAAAAACGCATGCATCCCGATTGCCTCCTTGCCACGGTCATCCGGCCGATGAAAATGGTATTTTCGGCCAGTTCGACGGCATGAACCTGAACCTGCCCGAATACGGTGCTGCGCAGAATATTCAGGACCGCAAGCCCCACCGTGCAATCCGGCGTGCCTATCGCCTCGAGTTCCGGGCCGGTCGCATCGAGTATGCTGTCGCTGATGCAGATTCGAATCGGGTCCAGGCGAACCGCTTGCTGAAGGCGTTGACAACGAGTTTCGATCACGTCTTCAGGCGCCTCTCGATCGTTTCCGATCTCGATGTCGGGAAGCGTGGCGACGGACGGATCCACTTCAATCGAGCCGATGATGCTGCGATCGATTTTGACGCATAGATGAGCCGTCCATAATCTCAAACTGGGCATCGTCGATTCCAACGGCCGGCAATCGGCATTGATCTCCCATCCGGGCACCAACGTAGAGTGTCGAATCATGATTTCGGCCAATTTAGGAACCGCCGCTGAATCCGATGGCTGATCGGCATCCTCTTCATAATCGGCAATCTCGACCGGCCTTCCGACGATCAGCAAGCCGTCGAGCGTCAAACAACTGCCGCGCGCGAGTTGTACGGAAAACGATTCGGCCCGGCCTCTGTGTTTGTCCGACAAGGCGATGACGGGACGTTTACCGTTGGCGGCTCGAATCTGCAGACTTTCGCCGGTCTTCAAGGCGATCTCGAAGTCTTCCTCATACAAGCCGCTGTCGGTGATTTCTATGACGGCTCGATCGAATCGCGGTCGTTTTTCCTGTTCCTGCGGACGATTGAGTTGATCATTCCGCCACAGCGAGATGGCTTCATTGATCGTTCGGATGCTTTCATCGTTTCCGACGCGATAAATTCTAAAATCCGCCGGCTGCCGCAACTGCCGCCGGTATTCGCCGCCTCCCAATTCGGAACTGAAGCCGTAATGATATTTCACCAATACATCGCTTTTGCCTGGCGGTTTTCTGGACGGGAATGCGATGCGTCCAAGCTCGGGATCGACGGCGACATAGCCTGACGGGGGCGTATAGCGCCAGGCGCTCAAATCGGCCGCGATGATACGCTCCGGCGGTATCGGGACGTCTTCCCGCACATCGTTTTCTTGACTGGTTCTCAGCCAAATTTGCAGACTCTTATCCACGCCGTAGAGCCGGTTTTTATGATCTTTAAGCAACCGCCTTCCCATGGGCACCGGCAGATTGAACCGATCGGCGATATGGGTCGGATCGGTTTCCGGCTCCGGTTTCAAATAAAGCGGACTGTCGTTGCCGAGCACGCTGAAAGTAAAGCAATGATTGCCCGTGGACTGCTGGCAATAGGCCGGCGTTTTCGTGACCGAGTAGGACTTCAACCGCCAAACGAAAACTCCGATGCTGGGAATGTTATACAAGCCTTGGCTTGTTCCGGAGTTGATGCGGCGAACATCGACCGAATGCGCAAAAGCATCGAAAGGCCCGCCGATAGCATCGAGCGCCGAAGAATTTCCGATATCGACGGTCTTTGCGCGATCCAAATGCTGGTAATTCAAGGCTTGAGTCCAAGCCAACAGTCGATAGAACTCGACAGCCCTGGCCGGCCAACCTGCGACATCGTTGCTCAACAGCTCCAGCAATGCCAACGTTCCCTTCCGGCGCCGATAACGAATCGTATTCGCGACCTCGCGTCTCGGAATCAGTATTTTATCGCGGACAGGGTCTGGGGATTCTAATTCTCGGGTTTCTTGCGAGGGCTGATAGCCGATCAAATCGCCCAGATAAGGAACCACCCAGTCGTCGCAGGTTTCGATAAACCAATTTTCGTACAATTGCCTTATATCGTCCTCGACCAGATTGACCTGTTCGGCGACGATCTGCAGCAATGCCTTGAGGGGATAACCCTCTTCAGAATCCCGCATCCGGTAGATGAACGGCAGCAAGTCGTAGAGACGGTCTATTCTCGGATCTTTCATGGCAACCTCTCGATTTGATTTAAGATCAATGTCGCCGGAACATCGGGAGTCAAAAAGGCAATCTGCGCGGGACGAATGACTCCATTTTCAAAATCCGCCAGATTGACCGACAGGCGCTGCCTGACGCCAAGCGTTTGTCCGAAACTTCCGTACTTTTGGCAATTTTGATACTTATCGCATTCCGAATGCGCGGTGAGTTCGGCACATTTTGCGTCCATATCCACCGCGCTCCAGCGCGTTACCAGACAAGCAACGGCCTCCGCTATCTCGTCGGGCGTCAGCAAACGCCTCTTGCCGTCTACTTCCGCTACTTTCTCCGGAATGCCGCCGAAGGCGTCGACATCGACATAGGCAACGCCCCGAACCGATTGCATGACGCCGAGGATTTCGCTCAACGAGACATCCTGCCCCAGCTCGCGCCGCTCGAAACCGAAAGCCTCCAGCATTTTTTTCCGAACTTCCGTTGCGACCGTCTCCCAAAGATAACCGGGCAAAATCGCGATACCGGCCTCGATCACGATCATCAGCAATTCTCGCACGGCCAAGCTGATTGCCTGCAGCGGGTCGCCAAACCTGTGCAGCGCCCAACGCAAATTTCTGAATAAATCGGAATTTTCGTCGATCGGAATATCGCCGGCTCCCGCGATCGTAACATGCACGAGCGGTTGACGGCCGTCGCTCAATTCGACCGCGCGGGCCTTGCCGACTCCGGCGAAGACGCGCGCAAAATCCTCGTAATCCTGAACCGACACCAACCTATCCAAAGCCCTGACGCCCAGCGGCACATTCTTTCGGGCCTGATCGCGAGTCTCTTTATCGGCTCCGCCGGACGCGCGCAAAGGATTGATGACTTCCTTGACGCCCAACGGTTTGGTCATCAACAAGGATATCTGCTGCGCCCGGACGTTACCCGCACGGCCGATCCCGCTACGGTATCGCGCCCTCACGTTTTCGCTTCCGGACGGCAAACGCATCCCCTTTTCGCCATTGCCGAAAGTGACCGTGGTTTGATCACCGTCGTCGGTCGCACTGATGAACATTCGGTCGCCGGCTTCCAACTCGGCCAATGAATCGGCTTCCTCCCACTGCAGATCGTTGACGTATATTTTCAGAGTGCTTTCGGCGCCTTTGGCATTGGTTGCCGAAACATGCGTCAACGGCCACTGTTTGAGCGCGAACGATTGAAAAAGCATCGCGCCGTTTCCACTGCCCAAGACTTCGTGCCGGGTTTCGCCGTGAGTGGCTTTGACGACATTGCCGTGGATAGTGACGGTGCCGCGTTTGAAGCAGTAAGCCAGATTTTCGGCCAACGTGATGAAGGTATGAGGCGATTCGCCCGGAAGCTCCGTTTCTTCCGGCGACAGCGATATCCCATGTGTAACGGAAGACAACATCGCCGGTTCGCTGAATTTAACGCCGGCAAGATCGTCGCGTTCACCCGAGACAATTACCCAGCGTCCGGCCTTCAGGCCGTCGTAAAAACCGTCGAGTTCGATTCTGTCGTCCTTTCCGCCGCAGACAGAAACGCCGATGGGCTCGTCGGCCAGCTCGGGATGAGCGGTCTGAACGAAGACGGTCGTAGTTTTCAAAATTCGGTTATCGTTGGTATCGCGCCACGGATCCTCAAGAGTCAAAACAGTGACTTTTTGCTTGATCGGCTCCGAAACGCTTAATGTCGTTCGTCCCAAGCCTTCCGGTGTTGCAACTCCAATGGCGGTAATCGTCGGGCAGGTCGAAAAAAAACTCAAAGCGCCGGACTGAGCTCCCCCCAGTGTTCTAGTCTCGACCGTTTTGATTTTGGAAAAAACCGTTGCTTTTTCTTCGAAGGTAATCGCGACGCTGTCGCCGACCGTGATATTGGCATATTCGGCATCCAATGCGAGCGTATCCAGTCCTTCCGAATTTTCGGCGACAATAGTGATGATAGGCCCCTCATCCTCATCATCGTCGGGTAATTCCAGCCGGCAGTTTCCATTTTCATCGGGCAACGGCAAATTATGACCGAACAAATTTGCCTTGATTCCCAGCACAAAGACTTCGATCTTGTTTTCGCTGATTTTGTTATTCGCGTAAGCCGTAGCCAAATGGTCTTTAAATACCGGCGAGACCGCGCCTAAGATCGAAAATCCGGCTTGAGCGACAGGGGCAAATGATGGAAAGTTAGACGAATCCGACCGAATCCGGCTTAGGTCTCGAAAAACCGGCTGGGTACTTTTCTGTAGTGCGAATTGACCGAACAGGTTTTGATTCAAACGCAAGCGGTTCGACGGCTGTATCGAAGCCCGCTTCGACAAGTTTTCGACGATCGATTTCGGGGGTAATGGAACCGTCACCGGCTTTAAGCGTTCCGAAAATGTAATCAAGGTACGATTGCCGGCAGGATCCGGCAAGACTTCACGAATGAAGAACAATTCTCGTGTTTGATCGGCAAAGTCGATGCGGACTGCTTCGTTTTTCCTAAAGCTTAGCCCAATTCCCTGCAAATAGACGCGGGGTTCGGATTCATTGCTATTATCCGTAGGATTCAGAATCGATTGCTTGGTTTGCGTCCGGGTCATTCTCGGCTTGAGATTGTTCCATTGCGCCCGCGCCTGTAAGTCCTCGCCGGTTTCGAACGATTGCGGCAGCTCGTCAGGCCCTGGAATGCTCTGCACGCGACTGCCGGCAGGAATGATGACTTCCTCTTCGAAATTGTCATCGAGCGTGTAGGCGAGAAAAACGCCGGCCGCGACACCGGGGCGCGGTTTGTAACCGACCAGACGCGCCAATTCGAGAACCGATCGTCTTTCGGTCGCGGTGCGCAGATAGGCTTCGTTGGCTATCCTTTCCTGATAAAAGGTCAAAACATCGCCGACCACGGCCCAGGCGTCGAGAAAGGCGAGTGCGGGGTCGCCGGCATCGCGAGTGGTCAAGCCTTTCAACGGGTAAGCTCTCGAGACTTTTCCATCCTCTATTTGTTCTTCCCAATAAAAACCGGTCAACCGTGCCGTCATCGTCGCAAGAAAATCGCCATGCGTTCCTATGCGGTAGTCGATCTCAGGCAACCCCAGGCGGTTATAAATCGATAAAGGCGTCACGATTTCAACGCCTTCGCAGCATCCGCAGGCATCGGGATCGGCTAAGCCGGGATAGCAGCAATCGGGACAATGTGTTTTCATCGGCCACCTCTCAGTTCCAGCGTCAATTTTCCGTTTTCAGGAAAATTGGGGTCGTTGTCCATGCGGGCAATTTCAAGCAGCCCCAGCGGCAGCACCCCGTTTTCGATTTCGTCGTTCGCGGGCTGACCGAATCGCTGCAGCCTGGTGATCGTAACGCTTTCGACGCCGTGCACCGTTTGCGCCTCGGCCACGATCTTGCTCAGATAAACGTCCTCGCCGAAGGTCAGATTATCGGGATGAAAAAACCCCATGCCGCCGCCCGGCAAGGTTCTATTGCTGAAGGTCTTGAGCAGTTCGGCCTTGACTTGGGCTTTGACGAAACTCGGCAACACGCATACCAACATCGCAACATCCAACGGCACACGGTGCGCGGATTTCACGATCAGATCATGGCCCATGCGCCGGTATCGATGCAGACATGCGGTGATTTCCGCCAACAACGAAGGTTCCGCTTCCTCCCGCCCGAATGGATCGATCGCCAGCCAAACCTCGTGCCAGCTTCCGTTCCAACGCAAGGTCGCCACGGCATGTTGAACCTCGGTTTTGAACTCGCGCAAAACGATGGCCGCATAATCCTCGGCGATCACGGCCCGTTGCAGTTCGTTGCGAAAAGCGCCTGGAGCAAACAATTTGACTTCGGCAACCGGCTCGGCATCTGTTCCGCCAAGGGCCGGCAACGGATTGCGTATTTCACGAATGCCGTCCACACGGTTGTTTTTGAAGATGACATGCTTGATCGATTCGGCGCCGGCATTGCCCGCCGTACCGTTGCCGGTTCGGTAACGGGCAAAAAATTTCGTGCCGGCCTCGGGCGACTTGCCCATTTCACCGTCGCCGAAGCGCAACACGGCGCGTCCTCGCTCATCGATCTCCGCGACGAAATGCCGGTCGTCGGCATGACTCGACAATAAATCGGCGCAGGACCGCCATTGCCGATCTTCGTCACTCTCCTCCCCTTCTATCAATGAAATGACGGGAAGCGCTTTGCATGCATCTTGTTCGAGCCTGTTCACAGCCGGCTTGTCGAATGCCGGCGGTTCGCTGAAGGTGATCGGAGCCCATTGCAGGGCCGGATTAAAATGCCCCGCTTCAAGCGCTTGATCCGCCGGCATGCCTTCGGCCTTGCAGCATTCGCTCGAGCGGACGTCCGGCACCGGGTCCAATGCCTCGGTGACGGTCTTGCCATGATCGACCAGAACCACATTGCCGCACGCAATACTGATATTTTCGATCAGTGTGCAATCGGGCGGTTGCCCCAATGCGGAGAGACAGAGCGGAAACGGAAGCGCATCCTTTTCATTCCAGGCGATGTGGACGATCGCCTGACCGTTCAACGGATCGGTGTCGCCCGCAACCTCGACCAATCGCACCGCATGACGTTGCTTGGGATCGGCATCCTCGGCATGTCCAGTTTTCGGGCCCTTGATTTCCTCGAAGACCACGATGTCGCCCGGTTTCAGACGAAGTTTGGGGGCCGCGGAGTCTTCCGCAACGGCCGCGTTGACTGAAGGGTTCGGTTGTCGTTCAGGCCCGCAATGCGGATCTTCATCGCTGACCGGAGGAATCCATTGCCCCTTCAACGTTGCATGGGTGGCTCCCTTGGGAATGCAGCATTGCCTGTCGTTCCACGTATGGAATTCGATACGGTTATGGTCGGTGTACAGATCGATGACGCCTTCCGCTACCGGTTCATAAACCTCGTAGAGACTCGAGGGAAATTGCAAGAGATCATCATGGGATGCGGCGATCCCGATCGTCCGCAACGAATCGTCGAATCCCGTGATGAAATAGATATCTTTGGGATCGATGGCCGAAATATCCTGATCGACATACGCACAAATCCAGGACCTGGCGTTGCAGCCTTCATGCATCGCATAATCGACCAAACGGGCGTGCCGCCGGACCGAGATGCGTCGACGCGCGGTCTCCAGATAGGCTTCGGTCGCGACCGCGTCCTGATAGTAGCTCAAATGATCGCCGGCATAGGCCAATACTTCCACCAAAGCGACGCCGATGTCAGGGACGTGCCGTTCGCGCCAATCGGGCATCGTTATCGCCAACCGGTCCAGAATCAGCTTCCGAAAACTCGCATAATCCTTGGCCAGGTAATCGATATCCGGCGCGTCGCTGTTGTCGGGCGGACACAAAGCCTGCTGCCGGCAATCCGAATCGTTTGGACAATCGATCTTAAAGCTGAACTCGATGCGGTCGTAAAGCGGATCGAAATGCCGGTGCCTGCGCCATTGTCCTTGCTCGTCCCTTTCGACAACCCGTAGGGTATAGCTCGAAAAATCGCCCGCCTGATTGACCGTGATGTCCATCCTGTCGTCGAATTCCGGACGTTGATTGCGGATGACGTCGAACCTTTCGACCCGAATATCGCGAATCCGCTGTCCGCCCTCGATCACGATATTGCTTTTATCCAATTGAACCGGCGCCTTGCCCAGAAAAAAAACGGATAAACCGAGTTGATTCGGCGCGACTTCGAGATAATCCAAGCCGTTCAATTCCACATGCCGTCTTACGCCCTCGCGTCTGCGCACATCCTTGCAAATGACCGTTTTCATGACACGGTACTCCGGGTAAACGTGGCGGCAGTCAGCTCCTGGGTGCGCCTGACCTTATACTTGAGATCGACGCGCAAACGGGCGTCGTCGCTGGTGACTTCGAGTTCCTGCACTTCGATCACATCGGCCAGCCATTGCTGCAATCCGGCCTGCACGGTAAATTGCAGCGCCGCGGCCAACTCCGGACTGTTCGGCGCGAAAACCAACTGCAGCAAACCGCTGCCGAAATCGGGCCGGTTGACCCGTTCGCCGGGATTGGTAAACAGGAACTGCTCGATCAAGTCGCGAATATGCTCGTCATCATCGGCGACCGCCGTCTTGCCGCGATGATCGAAACGGAACGGAAAGTCGATATTAAACATCACGCCTCCTTAAATTGCACTGACGCGGGTTTGTGTCGCCGCGATGATCAAAGGGGTGCCCGACGGTGCGCAAACGGCCTGACTGCTTTGCACCAACAGCGGCTGTCCGTTCGAGAACACCCGTGTCGTGCCGCTGAACCATTGCGCCGTGACGCATGGACCATTAGCAGCCGGAGGGGTCGGTAAGGTACAGCCCGCAACTACATAGGGCGTAGTCATCACCACAGTCGGCTGACCGCCGACCGTTACCCGCGGATTCGGTACCGTGGGCGTTGCTTGGCCGGCATGGGCGCAAAACACTTGCGCGCCGACATGAACTAAAAATCCCGGCATGATTCCACCTCCTCACATGACGACCAAGGCGCCGTTGTTGATCGTGACGGTCGGTCCGGCCATGACCAGACTGGCGCCCTTGCCGTTTTGAATATAAATACCCGAGTCGTTGACGACGATCGTCGCGCCACTGGTGCTTTTCAACACGATCCCGCCGCTGATCGGTGTAGGAGCGGAATCGCTGATGATCAGCGTGTTTTGAGCCGTAGTCTGCATGACGATGTTTTGTCCCGGCGGTATCGGCGGGGGCGCTAAAGCCAAGGCCGGAACCTCCGCCGCTACGCCCCAAAATCCGCCGACCCAGATCGGGTAATCCGGGTCGCCCTGCTCGAACTCGATCCAAACGCCCGCGCCGATTTGCGGCACCATGAACACGCCTTGCTGTTTTCCCGCCATCGGTACGCAAGGCATTGCCCAACTGGAAGGCGTCAATCCCAATACATCGGGCACCATCGCCATGATCCGCCCGCGTTGCTCCGGATCGATGTTGTTGATTACGGTACCTCGATATTTACCGTAATAGCGGGCCTCCGTGTTTTGGTTTTGCTCGTTCATGGCATCACCTTCGGAATCGTGGAAATCAGGCCGTTACGGCTCAATTCGAAACTTTGCTTGTACTCGCCCCGCTTGATCTTATGCGTGACGCCGATCACGTAATGCAAGCCGTCGAAAGCCGGCCCCGCGCCGCGCACGCCGACCAATTGCCGCGCCTTCAACACCCGTCCGTAACGCAAGACATTCAGTTCGCCGCTTCCGGTAACCGCCTCGGCCCATTTGGCGGCCGTCGCCAAGCCGATCATGATCGCCTGGGGAATCGAGCGTTTGGATAAATCGTCGCGTACCGGTTTCAAATCGCCGATGCTGGTCGGCAACGGCGGAACGAGCCCCAGCGGCGGATTCAAAGGCGTGATCGGCGGCAGCGGAATCGGAAACACGACCTTAGTCAGTTCGTTATAGATGAACACCGTCGGAATCTTGTTTTTTTGATTATCGAATTGGAAACTCAGGCTCTCGACGTTGGTATGCGCATCCATGTCGACATTCAGCGCCGGTTGCGGAATACCGATCTTGATTTGCGGCCCCCAGTAGGCAACGTTCATTCCGGGTTTCGGACCGGGATCGATATAAAAGACATAGCCGACCCGATCCGCCAACGCGTTGATATAGGCCAGATCGGTTCCCCGCTGACCGGGTATGTTGCCGGTCGGCAACGGCACGTCGACCAAGATGCTGGGTATCACCATCGGCAAGACGCCCAAAATCGCATACTTGGCCAACAGCAAGAGCACACGGGCTTCCGCAGGCGTCGCCGGAAACGGAAAGCCGCTGAAATCCTGCTGATTCATCAAGGCCGTCAAATCCTCGCCGGTGATCGTCAGCGTCGATTGCGAACCGTTACTTCCCGGCTTGATTTGGTGATGAGTAATGACGCCGTCCATGATCACTTCCGACCTGCCGCTCAAGGTCACGACGATGACCACACGCATGAACAACAGCGGTTTGCCTCCGCTCAACAAAAACAGTATCTGCAACGGCGATTTGTTGCTCAGGCCGAACGAAATTTGAAACGCGCTCGGGCCCTTGTCCTTGACGGTCACTTCGATGCTGTCCAAATGCTCCATCACGACTCGCGTAGCCGGAATCGGCACGACCGGCCCTATCATCAGCGACAAATGGACATCCTTAAGCATCGGGCACCCCCGGAATGCCTTCAGGCAGAGTAATACGCAGTCTTCGTCCGATTCTTTCGGTCAGTTCGTCGGGACGCATCGCCCGATTGGCGTCGCAGAGTTGCCAAAATTGCTCCGGATCGCCCAGATAATGCGCGGTGATGTTATCGAGCCGTTCGCCTTCGGTCACGACATGTTCCTGCAACAGCTCGAACCGTTCCGGTTGCGGCACGAATCGCCGCTGGAGATAAATGACCTTTTTACCGTCCGACGTTTCCCGTATTTTGGTCTGAATACCGTGATAGCGGCTGGTTGCAGGAAACAGGGCGTTACCGAAAACGCCGGCTTGCAACATGGCTGACAAAGGATCGTTCATGATATGCCCTCTATGCCGAAATGAGTGAGCGAGCCGCCCTGAAATTGCGCGGACAGTTGTTCCTTGTTTTGCAGATAAGTCATGAACAGACTGCCGCCTTTATGATCGAAACCGAGATCGTCGACGCTCAGAACCCGCATGCCCAGACTGACTTTCGCGCGAATCGGATTCAATGCCGGATCGAAGGCTTCTTCGGTAATACTGAACTCGGTCAGCCTTACCGGCAGGATGCGGTTTTTACTCCAGACGAACAACAGTAACGGAGATTCCATCGGCGCGATTTCAAGAGTCCCGGAACTCGCCAGAGCGTTATTGCTGTTGAGCTTTGCGCTGGTCGGATAGACCGTGGTTTCCAGGGCGGCCAATTGGGCATGCAGGCCCAACCGGGCGACATTTTGATTCTGCTCGGGAAACTCCAACTGATCCGCCGCATCGATCTCGGCATCCAGCTTGATCGTTTCCACCGGCTGGCCTTTCAGACGCAACGCTTCGGAACGGTCCCCGCCTTCGCCGCCGACCGCCTGCACCTGCAGACTGCGGGTCAGCGTATCCGGATTGTATTGCAACGCAATGATACGCAATACCGCACTGGTGCTAGGGTTGAGCAGCACGATACCGCCTTTGATCAATTTTGGGGAACCGGGAAACGTGGTCATTCGATGCTCTCCGGTTACATTGCGGTCAAATGCAAGGCCCAGCGGTTTAGCTTGCCTTGATCGGCGCGGGCGCGGTCCATGACTTTGAGTTGCCAGTCTCCCTGTATCATCGTTCCCCGAAGCGCTTGTAAACCGGCGGTATTCGACAACGAATAAGTCTTGATAATATTATCCGCCGACCCGCCGCTGCGGTTATGCAATAAGACCGATGTACTATCGGGTGCTCGCAGTTCGACGATCAAATCGCCGATATAGGTGTGCGTGATATCGATATCCACGTCGATGTTATCCAGACGACCCGTTTCGACGACGTTCAAGGACCGTGAGATACCGGCAGCCGAATTATCGGGAATGATCATACCCGGATTATCGGAAACGCTAACCGAGACCTGTCGATGCCCATTTAATTGCAGCGACCAACTCGTCAATCTGCCGCGATCGGCTCTCGCCAAATCCTGGACATGAAGGACCCAGCCGCCTTCGGACGATTGCCCGGACAGGCCATGTAATCCGGGGGTCGAAAGAACGGTGAATTCCCGATTCAAATCATTGGCGCTTCCGCCGGCCCGATCATGGAGTATGACGGCAATGCCGAAGGGGGATACCAGACTGACGCGCAAGTCGCCGATATAGGTATGGACAATATCCACGCGAATGCTGACATCGCGGATAGAGAAACTGTCCGAACAGGTAATTTTGTCCTTGATGCCGGTGGCGTTATTGTCGGGAATACTTTTGTTCGGCGAGGACGTGTCTTGAAAACTCAGTTCGCCCGCGGGCTCCCTTAGTTTCAAAGCTTCGGCAACAGCCGCTTCGGCATCGACCCGGCCGTGACCGAACCATGGACTCCAACTACCGTCCGCATCGCCGTTATCGACAAAATCGCCCTTGTCGAAAGGCGCAACCGGCGAGACATCCCAACCGGTATCGGGATCGAAATTGGCCGGCGGAGTTTTAGGATAAGCACTGAAATCGATGTCTTTCGAGGCGGTTCGTTTCAGAATCGAAATGACGTCCAACGCACTCAAGCTAGAATTCGCCGATATGGTCAACGCCGCAATGCCGGCCACCAACGGTGTTGCGCTCGACGTACCGCCGAAGCCGGAGGTCACGCTACCGGCCTGACCGGTCGTCGTGGTGATTCCGAGACCGCGCACGGTCATTCTGTAATAGGTATGGACATTATTGGTAGGCGCGCAAAGCATAATCCCCGGACCGTAGTTGGAATAGTGGCTTCGCATCGCGTTACTGGCCAGAGCCGCCACATGCATGATGCCGGGAATGCCGACCAGATTGTTTCGGAAAAACCGGGTTTTCTTGACACCCACCCAAACCAAGGCACCACCCTGAACCTCGACGCCATGATCGTAGGGAACGTCTTGATTGCCGGTATGGTTGATCGGGCAATTTTCGTTACCGGCCGCCCATAAAAAGACGATGCCTTTGCCCCGGCGCCCGCCGGTTTGAGCCAAGGTCTTGAGCCGATTAATGACCGGTTGCGCCCATTCGCTCCTTGGCACACCGCCCCAGGAATTGGACATCACTTCTACCTTATCGGAGATATAGTTCAGAACGGTCAGCAATTTGGAATCACTGATGAATAAAGACGGACCCGACGACTCCCATTGAATGGGTAGCAACCTGCAACCCGGCGCCGCGCCGACCGTCAACAAAGCATCGACTTCCGCACCTATCACGCCGCAGCACGAAGTCCCGTGATTAGAACCCGGTTTGTACATTTGGCCCGGTACCGCATCGATATCGGCGGAAGTGATCAATCGCTCCCCCCGCAGATAACCCCAACCGGCGAATTTACTCTCTGAGTCGAAATCGCCGTGGTCCAGCTTGCAGCCATCATCGGAAACCGCAATCACGACCTCTTCGTTTCCGAAATGGCTCAAGAGATTCCAGGCCTTTTCGCATCGGCTCGAAGAACGGGAATCGAAGTCGGCATGGTTTAACCGGGTATGGAGATGCCATTGTTTCGGATATTCGGGGTCGGCGGGAATCGCCAATGCATAAGTCGTCATACGTTGGTTCAAGTCATGCTCCGCCGCTTCGACCAATGGTTCTTCCTCGGTCAATTTCACCACTAATTTGACCGGATTCATGCCGGTATGATTGGTCAGTTGAAACAGATAGTCCCTATCGCTGTATGCCTCTTTTTTTATCAACCCGTAACGTCCGGCAAACGCATCGACCTGTTCGTCGGCAAGCGCTTCCTTGAAGGTCACGAAAACCCGGTCCGTAATCAAAAACTCATTCCCGGACTCGGCCTCGTAATAGGCATGATGAGTCGGCGCCACGGACCGGCTCCTTGCCATCAAAGCTTCCAAATTCGTCTCGCTGGTATTGATACGCGTCGATGACGGTGAAACCTGTTCGGATGACACGATAGTTGCATCATCCAAATTCTCGGGTACCTCTCTGATGACCATTTGATCGGGGCTTTTTTCCAGCTCGACTTTATGGCCGCAGCGGTAGGTGTAGGTTTTTGATTTTTTGTTCATTTGATTACCCTCAATTCAACGGCTACATCACTCATATCTGTTTGCTCTGGCTCATGCTTATTCGCTGCATGTATTGCACGTTGGTTAGGATTTCGTGATAAATAACGTCCTGGAACCCTCCTTAAAATAGGGACGTTATTTACGACCAAATCCTTAGTCCATCCGACAAGAGACGAATATCGAAAAGCTACTGGATAACCAAGCCTTAGCCATTCATCCTTCTTATTTATTAAACGTGCCTAGTGAATACCCTTGGGTCAAAACCTGCCTTTGCCAGATGATGAGTCTAAAGTATAAGGCTCATCGCTTTTTCAACCGCCATTTTCCCCCATTACTTGCTGAAGCGCCTATCCCCCAGGTACCGGCAAGATTTTGTTCATCGACGGACGACCATATTCCCTTGCCGGAACTTTTTCGCAATTCCCATTCGAAATCAATCTTGATACCACTGACGGGTGTGGCGGACACCGGTGTAGGCGGGGCACTTCTAGGATCGATTCCGGACACGGCCGTAGTTATATGGGTAATCTTCCCGTTTTTGATTTTTTCTTTGTTGGGTTTAGCCGCACCTGCAGGCCACTGATTGGTCCCGGTCAAGCTACCCCCGGCTGTGGCTTTGAGATCCAATTCAGCTTTGATCGGTGACGAAGTCCCCCCGCCGGACGTAAAATGTCCATCCCATAAGCCGGTCAAGAGATTGCTCCAAATGATGCTGCCTTCTCCAGATTCATAGAAGCTTGGGTTTGTAGTCTCGTTCCAATCTTTAGTGAGGTAGTTACTTACACTGAACTTGTACTTGCCGGGATCAGCCTCAAGGTCTTCATAGAACTTTTTTCCAGCAAGATTGGCAGCCTTATCGGCGTTGGAGAAAACACCCGTCACACCGAGCCCTTGAATTGGGCTTATTTCCAGAAAACTCCCCACATCATTCAACATTGCTGCAGTTGCTCCCGCTTTAGAAAGCTGGAAATAAAAAAATCCTTCCTCAAAAAAATGTCCGAATTTATCCGCTCCGGTACAAATACCTTTGACATTGGCGGCAGGACCAACGACTTTTACCGCGCCGAGAGTGTGAAGGTTATAGAACTTATTTACATTACTGACTCCCGCGAACTTCGTTCCCGAAAGATTCTGAGCCGGGTCGGTTCTTTTACTGGCAGGCAACCCTTGAATAAATTTCTCGATTGACCCCACCAACTTTCCACCCACGCGGCCAGCCACATCTTTCAGAAAATCCGCAACAACCAATGGGGTAGGAGCAGATGTCCTTGCAGCCGCAATCTCGGAATTCACCTTTGCATCGATGTCAGGCGCAATATCCGTAAGACCGGTACAAGAACGGTCATCCACTTCTGCACGTTGAATGATTTCAGAATGCTTGCTCCCGTTCTGCTGAATAACATGGGTGAGTTCATGTGAAAGTAATCGCCGTCCCTGGTAAGTCCCCGGTGAATACTGGCCAGAACCAAATATAATATTATTCCCCACCGTGTAGGCATGGGCATTAATTTCACGGGCGGATTGCTCGGCAACAGCACCCAAATGCACGCGTACCTGAGAAAAATCCTGACCAAATCGCGATTCCATGTCTTGCCGTAACGCCGGTTGCAATGGCGCACCGGTACCGGCAAGCACACGATCGACACTGGCGGGCACGGTATACTCGGCCTCGGCTGCCTGCCCCGCCAAGCGTTGTATGCGTAGAGGCGAGCTGTTAAAAGCGGAATGCGCGGGCTTTGTCAGCACTCGCTCAGCAACCCGATCCGCTTCCTGTTCCAGCGGATCATGGCTTGCGCCGATGGCAAGCTTTAGTTGCAGGCGACGATTTTGCTTTGTACATTCGACACACTCTCCGCCTGCAACCGTATGATTGCCGCAAGCACACTTGCGCTGAAGTATTCCGTGTGCGGAAGGTAAAAAAATTGCTGCTCCGGCTTGCTGAGCAACTGTCGCTTTATTCATAACCGAGTCTCCCATACACCGATTGTGGGGTTTGCATCGAATTATTGCCGACCAATCGAATGACTTTGATCAAGTGCAACGTAAACGCCGTATATAACTAGCCGTTCTATATGCAAATTAAGTTTCATTTAGGCTCCGTCTCGCTTAAAACCAGTATTGACGTCAGTTTCGGGTAACTTTTCCAGTACAATCCTTGCCGCTCTTTTTCAGTTCGAAGATGATCTCATGCTCTTCCGCAAGTTGCCCTCCCACTTCAATCTCCTGGTCGACAATCTCGGTACAGCCATTCCCCTGGAGATTAAGGGTTGGTCCGCAGAGAGTGAGAGTATCCGTACACCCGCTTAACTTGCCGCCGGATCCGATCACACAAGGCTTGGGAGCCGGCCAGACATAACCGGGAGGTGTGCAGCCCTGATCTCCCTTGACTACTTCGGATACCTTGAGTCCATCTAATTTGGGGCATTTTCTGCCAATAGCGCTTACCGAAGTGATGTCATAAACTAACGACACACCACAGAGAGGCTCGGGCGGGTTTTTCCCATGTTCGTTTTTATAAACCGTATCGCAATCCACGTTCCGTGGTTTTGAATAAACGACGGTATATGCACACCCCCTGCTATTCTCCATACTTTTTATACGCGGACTCTTGGCGCCGGCAGTCGCTCCGGTGAAGACCGGGTTCGTGGGAGCGGAGGGAACGGAAGTCTCCGGTATAATTTCCTCTCCCAACACCTCCCGACGGCAAAATTCAGCGCTTCCAGGCCCCATGATCCGAATGCAATCAAGCAAATTAGTAGCCTCACGGTAGGGCAGAGTTCCACCAACGTCTTGAAATAATTGGTTGTCATAATTTGCGGGAGATCGTTGAACGGCAAGAGGCGACGAACCCCATCCGCCATATCTTTGCCCATCACGAATTCCCTCTACGCCCGACTGCTGCACCACATGGGTCAGTTCATGGGCCATTAGCTTCCGTCCCTCGTGTGTTCCGGGTACGTACCGGCCCGGACTGAATACAATATCGAAACCCACTGTATAGGCATCAGCATTCACCTCTTGTGCGGATTGCCCGGCTAGCGCACCGGAATGAGTACGTACGCGGGAAAAATCGTAGCCAAACCGTTGTTCCATGTCATTCCTTAACCCTGATTCCAAAGGGCTTCCGGGTTCGGCAAGAGCCTGCCCCACGCTGACGGGCACTGTATCCATCCGGCCGGATGGTTGCCCCGTTAAGCGTTGAATACGCATTACCGAGCTATTGGCAACTGAACGCACCAGTGTTGCCGACAGCTGATCGGAAACCCGGCTAGCTTCCTTTTCCAGCGGATCGTCACTAGATCTAATAGCAAAATTCCTTTGTAAACTGCTCTTTTGTTTCGCGTATTTCTCACATTCCCCGTTGACGATCGCACGATTACCACAAGCGCATTTCTGTTGCATCACGCCTCTTGAAACCGGCCTGGATAAGGGGTTGTCCTGCTTTAGCTGATGTTGCGCTTTCTCCCTCATCATCTAGAAATTTCCTATATTCAACTTCTGAGAGAACCCCGACTGCAATGGTGAATCAATCTGAAGTGGTGTACTAGAGAGATTGCTGATCGGCGGACAGAGTGAATTAAATTCAATTTCGACTCTTCGGTTCCGTGCGGAATATTTTTCGCCGGATTCCGTATCAACCGGATTGTTTTCTCCTTCCGAACGTGAAAAAAGTAGCGGTGGAAATCCATTGAAATTTATTTTTATTAGTTCAAGTTGCAGCAGAAACTTAACGTAATCGGCCCTTCTTTGTCCAAGATCAAAATTATGTTCTTCCGTCCCCGGTTTATCCGCGAATCCGATAATTGTTATCATGCTGGATGGACAGAATTCCAAATATTGAAGAATCCGCTTTTTGATTTTTTCGAAATGAAGGGTCTGCCGGCTATTGAGAACGGATTCATCTATGTTGTAATCATCAATCACGCCTAAAGAAAATTTAATGCTGAATGGCTGAGGAGGCGGTTTGGGTTTAGGCGGATTGACACACATTCCGTTGATCACATCTAAAGGGGGCATACAGCATTTTCCCAATGCGTCTTTTTTGCCGGGCGGCATGCAAATGGTGCTGAAATCAATTGCCGATGCTTTCTCGCATTTGAAATCAGTAGTTACATACTCATCACCTTTGCAGCAAACAGGTATATTGTTGGGAGCGAATTTATCCTTTGGACAACAGGTCATTTCACTTTCAATACTTCCTCTACAGCACATTCCTTTGTACGTGGAAGATGTGCCTTCATGATATCCGGACACGGCATCGCATTTGCTTACTGAAGGGGCTTCTCTACCGGTAACCGCTGTAATGATTGCTTCGCCGGCCTTTTTCAAGCCTTCTTTATATTCGGAATCGATTGGCGCGAGATCAATTATCTTGTCAAGAACGGCTTTAGTGATCGTTTCGGGCGCTTTGTCAATTTCCTCCAGTATTTTATCGCGTGCTGCTTTTGGCAATTTTTGAAAGAGATCGTTTTTATCAAGTGCTTTGCCGATTTCACTAGATGGACCTTGATCTTTTTCCGGCTGCCTTTGAATTTTGGGTGAACTATTCCCGGTTTGCTGGACCACATGCGACAGTTCGTGGGCAAGTAAACGTCGTCCTGTGTGTGTTTGCGGTGCGAATTGACCGGCTCCGAAGACAATATTACGTCCGACCGTGTAAGCCTGGTCATTGACTTCTCGTGCCGATTGCTCGGCGACGCCGCCAAGATGTACTCGTACCTGAGAAAAATCATGATCAAATCGTGATTCCATGTCTTTACGCAAAGCTGCATCCATGAGGCTTCCAGAGCAGCCTAGAACCTGATCTAGAATGTCCGGAACGTCCTCCGTTTGTTCAAATGGCGGTCCTGTATAGCGTTGGATACTTGACGTTGCTCTACTTACGACGGGATTAGCGGGCGTATTCAATACCTGTTCGGCAATCTGATCGGCTTCCCTTTCCAGCGGGTCATTGATTGTACCCATGCGAAGCTTTCGTTGAAAACCGGTCCTTTTTTTCGCACACTCCTCACACTCTTCACCGGCAATACTTTGCTTTCCACAGGCACATTTGCGCTGTAGTATGCCCTGAAAAGGTGCTAAAAAACGTTCCGATTTCGCCAAAGGTACAACGGCTGTTTTATTCATCACCGATGCCTCCATAGACCGATTGAGCGATTTGCTTGCCGAGTTGCGCGGGCTTGTTGCCCTCATTTATTTGAATGCCGTTTGCGGACACGCGCGACAAGTTAGTACCCTGAGCCAGGCTAGGCGAAAGTCCGCCTTCCGCAAGCATCCGGGCAAGTTCGCTCGCTACGATACTTTGTAACAAATGTTGCTGAGCGGGTACTATATCGACACCGTCCAAAATTAGCCGTTCGATATGCAAATTGATGTTCATTTGACCTCCGCCTGATCCAGCCAGCGGAAATCCGATTCTTTGGCGGGCTTTTCCATTTTTTTGAATTCGGTACGAGCCGCATTCAAGATTAACGGCATCGTCACCCGGGCATTCTCTTCTTGGGCAGCCAGGAATGCCGCGTTCAACGCCACGTTCTGGATGCTGCCGCCGGTCAAGTTGAGCGCGGCCAGGCGACGGTAGTCCAAAGCCGGATCGACCGGCGTGGCGGGCGGAAACACTCTTTTCCAGATTTGCTTGCGTTCCTCAATGCCGGGAAACGGAAAATCGACGATGAACCGCAAGCGCCGCATGAAGGCCTTGTCCAGCGCGCCTTTCATATTGGTCGCCAGTATCGCCAGGCCCCGATAGGCCTCCATGCGCTGCAGTAAATAATTGATTTCGATGTTGGCGTAGCGATCGTGACTGTCCTTGACTTCGCTGCGTTTGCCGAACAGCGCGTCGGCTTCGTCGAAGAACAGGATCGCTCCGCTGTCTTCGGCGGAATCGAACAGCTTGCGCAGGTTCTTTTCAGTTTCGCCGATGTATTTGCTGACGACCGCCGAGAGATCGATGCGAAACAGGTCGAGTTGCAATTCATTGGCGATCACCTCGGCCGCCATCGTCTTGCCGGTACCGCTTTCCCCGGTAAAAAGCGCATTGATCCCCAAGCCTCGATTCAGTTTGCTTCGAAAGCCCCAATCGTCGTAAACTCGATTACGCCGGTTGACTTGATCGGTAATTTGCCGAAGCAAGGACTTGAGATCCAACGGAAGAATTAAATCATCCCAGTGAGATTTCGCATCGATGCGTTGCGCCAACTGCTCCATGCCTTCGCGCGCGGCGACGCGGCATGACTCCCATAGATTGAATTCCGAGGGTGCTCCGGCTTGTTCCGATGAGGCATGGGCTAGACTACGGATCTCATGTTGGTCGAATGAAAATTGTCCGGCCAACCGTTTGGAAAGATCTCCGGCCTGCGCCTGCAAGACTTCGTCCCACATCCTTTCCTGTTCGGCCGGCGTCGGTTTGCCGACTTCGATCGTGATCCGCTCGCGGAGAGTTTCGGTCTTGGCGTCTGCAAGATCGATGAAAACCAAACCGCTGCAGCGTTCGATGAAGCGCTTGAGCAGCGTTCGATCCGACTCGGCGGCGCCATCGATAGCGAGATACAAGGCCAGCGGCATCAGCAACGATTCACGTTGCCACAGCCGGATGAAGGTTTCGAAATCACCGGTTTGTCCAGGTATGCTTTTAAGGTCCATTGCTTGCAAATTCAAGCCCAGTAACGTTGCCGATCGTGCGGCGATGAGCCGTTTACTCGCCGAATCGTGTCCCAATAGTTCGATCATCGGCGGAAGCTCGAAGCCGTTCGTCTGCTTCAGTCGGGCCACGATGCGATCGACTGTCTGCTGCTGCGATGGCGGCAAATTGTCATCGATCTTTTGAATGCCGATCGGATCGAGTAACGGCGTCAACCGGTCGTCCAGATAATTGAGCCCTTTCAGATAATTGACGATACGTTCGTCGGCGATCAGCGCCGCGCCGGTCAAAGGCATCGCGCCGGGTTGGTTGATTTCGAGCAACCTCCAGTAACGCAGCGGACCGTGAGGCGACAAGGCGTTCCAGTCCGGCT
The DNA here is from genome assembly GCF_050611805.1 of Methylotuvimicrobium sp. NCBI lineage: Bacteria > Pseudomonadati > Pseudomonadota > Gammaproteobacteria > Methylococcales > Methylococcaceae > Methylotuvimicrobium > Methylotuvimicrobium sp. Next base: position 10,480 of record NZ_JBNGHF010000047.1, on the reverse strand, counting down.
CGTCGAACAAGGCAAATGCCAGTGCAAATGTCGGATAAGGTTTGTTGAGATCACCCTGCGCTTTCGCGCACAGTCCGGGGATTCGCGTATCTAACGCCATTGCCGCGCAAAGCGCCAATACCGATCGGTCGAATTTCGACAAGCCCAAATTATTGGCCAACAAAATCAACGCAGGCGAAGGGGCGTTGGTTTCCAAGTCGGTCATTTCCTGAAGAACCCGATCGATCGAATCTTTTTCCGACATCGATTCGTCAAGCGCCGTATTGCTCGAAGCCGTTTGCTTCGGAAGTCCGAACCATCCCGACTTTGCCCTGCTCGGCTCATCCGAAGAAACCGCTTTCGTCTTCCCTTCGGTGGATCGGGCTAGACGTTCCAAACGCAGGCGAAGCCAAGCGACGGTCGCGGCTAGATGCTTGTCGTTGATTTCAACCCAGTCGGCTTGATCGTTCATGTGATGCTTACCTTTTGGTTATCGGTGAATTGTGGCGTAGCACCTGAAAAATCCACCGGAATGCTGTCGACGCCGTCGACTCTGAGACGAACGACATAAGGCGTTTCCCGTGAGGCGGCATTTTGGATCGTGAACGTCAGTTCGGTTCTAGCCTCCGGATCAACAGGCGTAACGATTGCATCGGCCGGTACGATGCGGTCGCTGAACAACAGCACGACTTGCTGACTGTCCAAAATTTGCGGCAGGCATTCTATCGTCAACTCGACATCCCCTGCCGGAGCACTGGCCGGATCGATCGTCTCAATGCGTGGTGACAATGGCAAAAACAATGTATTGCTGCTCCACTGAGGAATTCCAGGTCTTTGCTGCATGAGCGAGACGGCGTAAAACCCTGCCGGCCATTTTGAACCCGCTTCAACATCGTCCGTAACGGAAGGCAGCTGAACCGTCATTTCGGTTTCCGTAGGATTAGGCAGCGGCTGAAGCTCGATCGGCTCATGCAACAAGGGATGCTGCAGACGCACCGTTGTGTTGTCGGCAGTCAAATGTTCACCCAGTAATACGATGCTATCGCCCAATTCGGCGCTCGGTTTTTGATTCGAAAACCGAAAGCCTGAAAGAGAGGCCGAAGGAGCCGCTATGATATGCCCGCCCCGGTCTTCCTCGCCTCGTTTCAGAACAGGCAAAGGCGCACGGCCGGTGCGTGTGCTTTCGATCAAGACCGCGGAAACCTCGTAACCGGTGGAAAGCCGGTATTCGGCCGATTGAAAACTGGTCCACAGCTTGGACATATCGTCCAACGACAAAGCATCATGCGTGATACGGATACGCTCGATTTGACGTTGGAGATCGGAATCCGGGCTAATGCCTTCGATGTCTCCGCGGCTCAGCAGCGGACGATCGTGAAAAAAGCTCATGGCTTGTCCCATCAATACTTGAGCCGAAATATCGTCATCGTTGTCGCCGTAGGCCGTTATCAAATATTTCAAGACCAAAGGCATCGGCGGATAGGCATGTTCGCCGTTTCGGGCCGATCCCGGCAGCGGCGCATTGCTGAAAGCCGAATTGTAATGCACGCCGTATAGAAAAAGATTGAGTTGCGCGCCGGTTAAACCATTGCGAGCGGTGCTCGGCGGCTTCGTCGTCACGTTCGCGCCAAGCTCGTTGGTCAGTAAATAATGCATCGTTGCCGTGACGGTTGCCAACGCGGACGAACTGCTCATGCTAGCGCCTCCTTTCCCTGAGTTTCAGGTAATCGTCGAGACTCATCACGCCGCTCGGTTTGTTAATCCTGACCTTAGACTGTTTCACCGAATCGGCCGGTGAAGCTTTCACTTCGATTCGGCCTATCGTGACGTTTACGATCGGCTCGGTTTTCGTGTTGCCGTTGAGAGCCTGCAAACGACCACTAAGATCGTCCCGCATTTCTTCTAACCACTCTGGAATTTGCAATAATCCGGATTGATGCATTTTTTCCTGCTCCGGCAGACTGCTTATGCTCGGAATATTGAATACAGGCTCTTTAGGTAAAATATTCCCATCCGGTACGTTCTTCTCAGGTCGTCGACTTATCTCAAGCTCAGACACAGCGCGATCGGGTGTCCTACGGTTTATCGATTGCAGGGAGCTTTTTTCGCCGGACTGATGCGGTTGCTGGCGATGCAAGGTTTGCAATATCGCTTGAATGCGATGATTTATATCGTCGTTTGTTGACCATTGCCTATGATTTGCCTGGCCGTTGTTTTCAGAAGTCGTTTCATCGATTTCACTTGGTTCGACAGATTGGTTGTCCGCAGTCCTCGACGTGTCCTGACCGTATAACTGTCGTTGTAGCTTTGAAGTTAACGCTTCGATTCGTGAGTTCAAATCGTCAAGGCGCGGGGCATAATCGGAAGCTATTGCCGGTTTATCGTTGTTTGGCTGCACAGAATCTTGTGCCTGTCTGTCCATCTTCCGGATGTCCGTGGTCAATAAAGATTCCGCACTTGGATCATGCCGGTTCGTATCCGACCTAACGTCAGTATCCGACCGACGCGACACCGAAAATTCAGAACCCGTTTCGAGCGTACTCGATGCAAAAGTATCCGATCCCGTATCGTTCTCGAACCTCGCTTTCGGACGCGGTTGTACCTTGTGCACGGACTCTCGGCCGGCGGTGCGTTCCTGGTGACGATCGATCAAAGTTCGCAAAAAGGTGCTCATGTTCCCAGCATCCCCAAATAGAGTTGCCGACGAACCGGGCTGAGTTCGAGAATGTCCCGCTCGCTCCACCCATAACCCGAAGCCAATCGGTGCACCGTTTGCAGCATGTGTTCCGCCCAGTCGTTGAGCTCAGACCAAAGCAAGCCGGCAATGTCGAACAGAGCATCCCAACTATACTCACACGCGGGACATTTCAAGCCGATCCGGATTTCCGCCTGCGGATCGAGCAATTCGATCTGTTGAATGAGTGCATCGATGACAGAATCGGGCAATCGTTCGACGGTTAAGCATTCGCCGAATCGCTCGATGTTAAGCACGCAGCGGGTCAATAATTGCCGCTGCGCGCTTTCGGTCTCCGGATTGCCGATGACGGCAGCGATATCCAAGCTGTTCGGCAATCGAACACATAGCTTGTATTCGTCAACGTCGATAGTAAACCGGTCGGTGTTTGCTTGATTCACATCTTGCGGTATCAATAAGTCGGAAACCCGGTTGACCCATTCGATTCGTTCCGAACAAGCCGGACATACCGAGGTATTGACCAGTTGAGGACCGAACAGTCTTTCGCGCAATCGCAATAAATGACGATCGCGCCGGCCTATACTCATGCCGGTAAGTTCTTCGGGTTCGCTTTCCGGCAACGCCACGGCCAATAAGATGAGTGCCCTTTGCAATAGCGGTTGACTCAAGCCTTGCTCCCAAACAGTCAATAATTCCATAGCATTCAGACTTCTCACGATATCAGCTCCGATTTTAGCCTTCCGGCTCGGTAAACTCAGGCTCGACCGGTTCGGCCACTTCGTAATCCCGCTCCCAGCCTTCGTTTTCGAGTTTCAATGTCTGAATCGCTACGGCATTCGCATTGGCATCCAAATCCGGCAAGGCTTGAAATTCGGAAACCCAGCAGCGATAGACCTTGTAGGCAATCGCCAATTGACCGGCTTCGTTATAGACCTCGATGATGACGTCTTTTCGAAAGTCTTTGAGCGAAACTTCCGCGCCTAAACCGGAACCGAAATTCCAAACTTTGTTGGCCCACTTTTCGAATTCGGTATCGTGGGTGACTCCGCGCTCCAACGTGATCGCTTCGTATTTAGTTCTTCCCGGCGACTTGCGCGAGGTACTCGGATCGCCGCCCTCTCGATGTTCGACCAACTCGGTACTGCGTTTGAGCGCGCCGACCTTGCTGACGCCGGCGACGAATTTGCCGTCCCATTTGACGCGGAATTTGAAGTTTTTATAAGGATCGAATCGTTGCGGATTGACGCTGAACTGTGCCATGACAGACCTCCTTTAAACTTCAAGTTCGCCAGCGATCTGCTGGAGTTTGATGATGACGAATTCGGCCGGTTTCAGCGGTGCGAAACCGACGACGATATTGACGATGCCGCGGTCGATATCGTTTTGCGTCGTCGTTTCGTTATCGCACTTGACGAAGTAAGCCTGGCGGGGCGTCGTCCCTTGGAATGCACCCTGACGGAAAAGATTGTGCATGAATGCGCCGACATTCAGCCGAATCTGCGCCCATAGAGGCTCGTCGTTCGGTTCGAAAACCACCCATTGCGTGCCTCTGAACAAGGTTTCCTCGATGAACAGCGCGAGTCTGCGCACCGGAATGTACTTGTATTCGTCGGCGAGTATGTCCGCTCCGCGCAAGGTGCGCGCGCCCCATACGATTCGGCCGATGATGGGAAACGACCTGAGACAATTGATGCCCAACGGATTCAATTCGCCGTTTTCGGCATCGTTCAACTTGACGGACAGCTCGGGTACGCCGCGAAGTGTCGATTCGATCCCTGCCGGCGCTTTCCAGACGCCGCGCTGCGTATCGGTGCGCGCCATCACGCCGGCAACCGCGCCGCACGGTACGAACTCTTCGATTTGATTGTCGCGTAACGGGTTGGGTTGCTTGAGGCGTGGAAAGAACAGAGCCGCGTTTTTGCTTTTCGTGCCGACTTCATCGAGGCCCGATTTAGCGGCGTCCTTATCACTCCAATCGCTCGGTGAATCGATCAGTAACATCGCGCGTTCTTCCTCGCAGAGCGCAATCGCCGCATCGACCAGTCCTTCCGGGTAGTCCGGAGTTTCACCCTCCGGCGGTAGACATAGCAGATTGAACAGATCGGCTTGTTTCAGTAGATAAAGCCCTTGCTTGGCATCGCTCATGCCAGCGCCGATGTAATCTCCGATTTCGAGTGGAGCGCTATCGGAAGCCTCGGTGGTTACCGTGTAATTCGTTTCCGGATCGTTATCGCCGAAAGGATCCTCGCCGGATTGCGGGGGATCGCTGGCCTCCGGCCGGCCTTCCGGCAAGTCGCCGCTGACTCGCACGAGCTTGGATTGATTGTCCAAAACCTTGTCGATTTGCCTGGGGCCAGGCTTTACAGAAACATTCAGATACTGCTCAGTGACGCCGGTTTTGGTGTCGCGAACGGTTAGATTGAAAAGGTCCTCTTCTTCCAAGCCCTGTGCCGTCGCCACTACGGAAGAAACATTGTGATCGACCCGTGCCCGCAGATAATTTCCCCATGCGCCTTTATAAGCCGCTTCCAGTATTAAAGTATCGGCCGTCAGTATCGCATTCGAGGCAGCGTCGTCTTCCTCATGATACAAACGGCCAATAATGGCCTGACTACCGCCGTTGATAAAAAAATCTCTAACCGCAAAACTCATCGAACTATTGAGATCAAGCCCGCCGAAGATTCTTTCATAATCGGGAAAACTGTTGATGACTTTGGCCTCGTTATCGGGTCCGCGCTTCGCTCGTCCGATAAAAGCCGTGATCGATGTTGCGACACCGGTAATGGTTCTGACGCCGCTGGGTATTTCTTCAATGTAGACGCCGGGATAAGTAAGTGTTACAGGCATATCGATTCCCCTCTAAAAATATTATCTAGGACTTTTTTACTCGGCCACTTCGAAACATGCCGCTATTCAACCCTTTTCGCTTCATTGAACAGATATGACATTGATATTAAGGACGCCGATCAAGAGGCTGAAAAAACAATCGTTGAAAAAATTTGCGAATAGGAACTACAACGGTTTTTAAAAGCAATGCATGGAACATGCCACTTCCGCTCTACCGATAATAAATATAACCCATTGGTATATTGATGTTATTAATTAGATGGGAATTGAGATTTGACTGACTGTAACAATAAGCTGTTACAGTCAGCGGCCTATGGATTTGCACAATTGTCAAATTAATACAATCAATTAGAAACAGTAAACAGCCAATGTTACAGTTTGTTACAGACTAGTCTTGGGTGTTACATTATCGAATGACAGCGATTATCATTTTGAAGATAACGAATAAGGTTAGATTGTATAAGCCCCCTGTGTCAGGGCGATACTGTAGCGCCTTGTTGGGTCATTTGGAAAGAAGACGACTCCGTCAGAATTTACAGGCGCCACCATAGGCGACACCGGAAAGCTCGGCCATGTCCTTCTTCCACGTAGTCAGGTCATCCACGCAAAAGTCGGAAAGGCGCTCGTGGCCGCAAGCGCGAGCCATCACTTGCATCAATGCCACCGAACTGGTGAGGAAGCGTTGCAAACGTTGCGCCGCCACATCCACTTGCAACCGTGTGCGCAACTGCGGGTCTTGCGTCGCCACGCCACTGGGGCAGTGGTTGGTATGACAGATGCGCGCCGCGATGCAGCCGATCGCCTGCATCGCGCTGTTGGCAAGGGCGATGCCGTCGGCCCCCAGACACAAGGCCTTGATGAAGTCCGGCGGGGTACGCAGGCCGCCGGTAATGATCAAGGTGACATCCCCGCGCTCGCTGCGGTCAAGATGACGCCGCGCACGGGCCAGGGCGGGAATCGTCGGCACCGAAATATGGTCGCGGAACAGCAAAGGTGCCGCGCCCGTGCCGCCACCGCGACCATCCAGAATGATGTAGTCGGCGCCCGCCTCGAGCGCGAAGTCGATGTCTTTCTCGATGTGCTGTGCCGACATCTTGAAGCCAATCGGAATGCCGCCCGACACCTCGCGTACACGGGCCGCAAAATTGGCGAAGTCCGCCGGTGTCTTGAGGTTTTCGAAGGCCGCTGGTGAAATGGCATCCTGCCCTGCGGGCAGATGTCGAACCGCGGCGATCCGCTCGGTCACCTTGGCCGCCGGCAAGTGGCCGCCGGTGCCCGTCTTGGCCGCCTGCCCCGCCTTGAAGTGAAACGCCTGAACCTTCGCCAGCAAGCTTTCTTCATAACCAAACTGGGCGGATGCCAACTCGTAGAAATAGCGAGAGTTGGCCTGTTGCGCTTCTTTCAACATGCCGCCCTCACCCGAGGCGATTCCGGTTCCGGCCAGCTCCGCGCCCTTGGCCAGCGACAACTTGGCCTCCTCGGACAGCGCGCCGAAACTCATGTCCGAGACAAGCAGCGGCATCTTCAGGCGTAGCGGCTTGTTTGCATTCGGCCCGATCACGAGTTCCGTCGCCACGGGCGCATCATCCATCCGCGGCGTGCGGTCAAGCTGGGCAGTCAGAATCTGGATGTCGTCCCATGAAGGCAGGCGTTCACGCGGTACGCCCATCGCATCCACGGGGCCATCGCGCCCAACCACCTTGAGGCCACTCTTGGCCATCGCGTGGATGTACTCGAGTGTCGGCTCTTCCTCGGTGTTTTTCGGCGCCGGTTCCTTGTCCTTGTCGCTGCTGCGGTCGGGCACAGCCAGCTCGGTGACGTCCTTGGGCAGCGTCGCATGCGTACCATCACAAAACGGCGCACTACCCGTTTGCTTGCAGCGGCACAACCACGCGTCCTGTTCTTCCTCCACTACAAAAGAAATCGGAGTAATCCCTGTTCCGGCGTGGGAACCGTCACAAAAAGGTTGGTTTTTCGAGCGTCCACACTGACACCAGTGGTACTCCTTATCCGCCTCCAAGGTCACCTCAATGGATGATCGTGCCGCAATCTTTGCCTTATCCATACTACCCTCCGTACTCCACCGTCCTCAGTAATGCACGTTTACAGTGCTACTTACCTACCCAACGACCAAAATAACGAGCCACAAATGATAAGCGATGAGTTATCCAAGTGGCATTAATGTTAATAAAAAAATGACCATTAAAAAACATACCGCTTATTTGTGGTCGCTGTTGATTTTTTTGTTATGACGAAAACCCTCTGTGTCAGGATAGTTGTCGCCTCTAAAATTTTATAGAGGTAAAAAATGCAAACCCGTTATAGTGAAGAATTTAAAGCGAGTTCGAGCGCCATGTTAGACGGGCTTGACCACCAACATTTCATTGCCGCCCCGCTGAAACTCGTAAGGTACGCGCTTAATTTCAACCACGAAGCCATGGTTTGCAAGATGTTTGGTCACAAAATGGAGATGGGTTGATGAAGCACCGTCGAGGGTAAGCATTGGAAATACGCGCACTTCGCGAGCTACACGCAACATTTCTTGAAGCGCCTGAAGATGAAACTCTGCCGACAAATGCGCACTGTACAAAAACAAAAAATGGGACGACAAGGCGATGTCGAACTTTCCATTTTCAAAAGGCAGCGATGGTAACTCCCCTGGGATGTATCGACCTTCGTATTTTCCCGCATCGAAGTCTGCGAGGAATATTTCCATCGCAGACATGCGAAGACTACCAAGCTGCTCTATCGACGGAATGGCTTCCCAGACGTAATCGTCTTGGTTCTTGCGCATTTGTGCCATAACGGTTTCATTCGTTTCGGAAATGCGGCCTCTGATCTGTTCTGCCTCAAAAACGTAGATTGGATCTACCGAGACGATATTCCCACCTTGTTTGGTCAGTACCGTATTGAATGCCGCTGGGCCATCACCACAGCCAAGAATGCGAAGTCCAAGATCGACCTCCGAAAGGCCAAACATGCTGACGTATTCTTCATAAGAACGTCCCCACGGTACAACTTTTTCGAGCGTAAATCCCATTGATGGCCTGCCTGTCTAACGATAAGGGAAACTTGACCGCAAAAAGCAGAGCGACAATAGGAGCGGCGCTTTTTGCGGTCAAGTTGATCCTTTGGTTAGGTTTTTGCCTATTTCCTGCCCAGCAATTTCCACTAGCAAGCGTAAGGCATGATTTACCGACTCAGAATCTTTAAAAACCTTGGCCACATCTTTATCTAAAAAAATTACATTACTACCCTGTCTATATGATTTATGATGCTTGCCCCGCACGCCTTTTGAAAAATCATATTCAGTACGCATTTCATCAGTTGTTGTATTCATAATGTTTCCGCTCATGATTTGTCGCTTGCCTAGCGCTTATGATACGAATAATATTTTCTCGCTTCTCAGTATACTGAGACCACTAGAAGATTTCCCAGTTCTGATTTACCAATACTAAGAAATCGATATTCCCCATTTGAGTGGTTAGGATCATCAATTGTGATTTCCAAAGGGTCACCAAAAACGGTTGATGCTTCAGAAAAACTTACACCATGCTTTTTCAGATTATTTTCTGCTTTATTTTGATCCCACTCGAATTCCATAAGCTATTAATTGCTCGAAAACTACTATTCAATTCTACCTGATACTTAAAACCGTATCCTTGCTAGAGGAGCCATTATTTTCATAATAAAAATCATCAATAGATTCCGCTGTCAATCCCTTCACATACGGGCCATTCCAATTATTATAGCCATATGGTCTTGTAATTAATGCTTCTAAACCTTCTCCGGATGATGGGTATCGTCCAGTCGGAACATATCTAATGCGTTTTGCAGATCTTCTTTTTGAATTTGTTTTGTTTTTAATTTAGTCTCATTAATTTTGGTCTGTATATTTTCATTTATGTCACCTAACACTTTTAAAGACATTAGAATTCCTTACGAAATTTTTTTTAAATGAAGTGGATATGAAAAAACCTAACGCCAAGCTCAGCGGCGTAGCGTTAGCGGAATCGGCTGGAGCGCATGTTTAAGCATGTAGCGCCTCAACGAATTCATCTACTGAAATACCAGCCTGTTTCAGAACTCCACTCAATGTGCCAGTTTTTAGTTCGGCGTGATTTGGCACGACGCAACCCGAGGGCCCGCGCCGCATCACGATATGGCTACCACGCTGCCGTGCAACCACGAATCCCAACCGCTGCAAAACCCTTACAACCTCCGCTCCCGACACGACCGGGAGTTTAGGCATGTTCCGGTACTTGAAATGAGGTCAGCAAAGGGCGTCCCGCGACGATAAGAGGAAATTCTTCAAGATAAAGCTCGGTTGCCTCACGCAAATTGGTCAATGCTTCCTCAACGGTTTCCCCTTGTGTAGTTGTGCCGGTTTCCGGATTGAAGGCGACATACCCCCCTTCGGGGGTTGGCGTTAAAACTGCTGAGAGTTCCATAGATTTTCTCCGTTAATGATGCGGGGGGATTGAAGAGCCTAAAGGCAAGAAAAACTTACCTCAATGGCCAAGGTGAATTCGATTATAAATAACTGACGCTATTTTGCTCAATTTTTATATCCTTACGCTTTTAAAGTTCATTGATAATTGCGTCGATAACCGCCTCTGAAATGCCTCCCTGAAATTGAAACATTGACTTAATTGAATTGGCCAACGTCTTTTTCTTGCTCGGTCTCAATTTTAAAAGGGCCTTTCAACAACGTATCCTATGGTGTCAATTTCGTCAAACGCCTGTGTTGTAATGATTTTGGAACTTTTTGTAGTAACTTCTGATTCTGATCGATTTTGCGGGTTTGCATTCTCTTCTTCCTTTCTTGCTGCCTGTATTAACAACTGAGCAAGGCGCAGTTTATCCCTATAACTAACGGTAAATGTCAACGTAGTTGTCGCATTAGTTGAAAATTAATGAACGCTAATGTCGGTATTTTTTACCGCATTATCGATCGGT
>NZ_JBNGHF010000046.1:0-34520 GCF_050611805.1 Methylotuvimicrobium sp. | reverse complement strand
TAACCGCTAACCGCTAACCGCTAACCGCTAACCGCTAACCGCTAACCGCTAACCCTAAACGCCTCATGCCTTTAAATCAAACGCCCCCCCTAATCGCCCATATCATCTTCAGCCTCGGTGTCGGCGGATTGGAGAATGGTTTGGTGAATTTGATTAATCGCATGCCGGCCGATCGCTACCGGCATGCGATTATTTGCCTGAAAAACAGCACTGATTTTAAAAATCGCTTGCAGCGGAAAGACATCGAAATTTACGAATTGAACAAACGGGAAGGGCAGGACTGGCAGTCATTTGTGAAAATGTATCGTTTGCTCAAACAAATCAAGCCGGCGATCGTACATACGCGCAATCTCGCCGCGATCGAATATCAGGTTCCGGCGTTGTTGGCCGGCGTCAAACATAGAGTGCATGGCGAGCACGGCTGGGATGTGTTCGACCCGGACGGCAGCAACAAAAAATATCGATTATTGCGGCGCATGCTGGGACTGATCATCGATCGCTTCATTCCGCTTTCCGATCATCTCGACAATTATCTGCGCGAAAAAGTCGGCATTTCCGACTCGAGAATCCGGCGCATCTGTAATGGTGTCGATACCGAGCGATTTCAGCCCGCACGCCCAAAAGTCGTTGTCGGCGATTGTCCGTGGCCCGATGCTGAAAAAAGGTTGATCATCGGTACGGTAGGCCGCATGCACGGCGTCAAGGACCAAATGACGTTGGCGCGGGCTTTTGTCGAATTGCTGAAGCGACATCCCGAATCTAAAAATGCGGTCGGATTGGTCATGATCGGCGACGGGCCGTTGCGTGAGGAAGTTAAGCAATTGCTGGATGAAAACGATTTGCTCGATCAAGCCTGGCTGCCGGGCGAACGAAGCGACGTTGCCGAACTGATGCGCGGTTTCGATATTTTCGTCTTGCCGTCCCAGGCCGAAGGCATTTCGAATACGATACTCGAAGCGATGGCGAGCGGCTTGCCGGTGATTGCAACGCGTGTCGGCGGTAATCCCGAACTGGTCGAGCACGCTAAAACCGGTTTTTTGGTCGAAAAACAAAATCCGTCCGAGTTAGCGGGTAGGCTAAGCGACTATATCGGCGATCCGAAGCTGTGCATCGAGCACGGCAACAAAGGTCGCGAACGGGCCTTGCAAGCTTTTTCTATCGATGCGATGGTTAAAAATTATCTGAGCGTGTACGATTCATTACAGTAACAAGCTAGGCTGTCGAAAAATGCCGCATTTAGCTAATTGCGTGTACCCGCTTTTTAAACTCAAAATTTTTTTGATAAGGCGCCCGATGTGCACCCAGCGGCGTTCAAGCTATACTCATCGTAGATCAAAATTCGGCACCGGGGGCCCGTCAAAGGACGCCGTGAATACATCCATGTAGGCTCTATGCCAGCATCCATGCTGGCAAAGCCTTTGCCGAGCACCCCGGCGCCTCCTTAGGCACTGCCGAAATTTGAAGTGCGAAAGGTATATCTTGGAATTTGTGTAATTATTCACATCCCGCTATCATTCCCACGCTCCAGCGTGGGAATGCAGCCCGAGACGCTCTAGCGTATCGTACCGCTGGAGCGGTACTCAAGCATTCCCACGCAGAGCATGGGAACGATAATTGCCTGGGGACTGAATCGTTACGAATTTGTTGATGATCATAGGCTATAAAGTCCTAGTTGTTTTCTCAAAATCCATAAAGCAGTCATTCTATCCAATTTGGAAATCGGTAAATTTCGACACCCTAGTAACACGCTCAATTCAAAAATTTTTATTTTCCAGGAAAAACCATGTGTGGAATCGTCGGTATATTTGATCTAAAGGAAAAACGCGAAATCGACCGCGAGTTGCTCGGTCGCATGAATGAGGTGCAATTTCATCGGGGACCCGATGAAGGTGGCTTGCATACCGAACCCGGCTTGGGATTCGGTCATCGGCGTTTGTCGATCATCGATCTGTCGAGCGGACAGCAGCCGATGCATAGTCAAGACGGCAATGTCGTATTGACTTACAACGGTGAAGTCTATAATTTTCCCGAATTGCGCAAAGAACTCGAAGCCTTGGGCTATACCTTCAAGACGCATTGCGATACCGAAGTGATTCTGATCGGTTGGCAGGCGTGGGGCGAGTCTTGTGTCGACCGTTTACGCGGCATGTTCGCATTCGCGATTTGGGATAGGGCGAAAGAAACTTTGTTTCTAGCGCGCGACCGCTTAGGCATAAAGCCTTTGTATTACGCCGAATTGCCGAACGGACAGTTTATATTCGGTTCGGAACTGAAAGCGCTGAAAGTCCACCCGCAATTACCGAGAGAGCTCGATGCTACGGCGGTCGAAGATTATTTCGGCTTCGGCTATATCCCCGATCCGAAAACGATCTACAAAAACGTTCACAAACTCGAGCCTGGCTTCAAACTGACGATCCGTCGGGGTCAACAAGAATACCGGCCCGTGCAATATTGGAATGTCGAATTCGACGTTAATCAAGTCAAGAGCGAACAAGAAACCACAGAAGAATTGATCGAACGTTTTCGCGAAGCAGTCGACATTAGAATGGTCGCCGATGTGCCGCTCGGCGCGTTTTTGTCGGGTGGCGTCGATTCGAGCGGTGTCGTCGCGATGATGGCCGGTCTTTCCGAACAACCGGTCAATACCTGCTCAATCTCGTTCGGCGATCCGGCCTTCAATGAATCGAAATATGCGCAGTTGGTTGCCGAACGCTACCATACGGCTCACCGCGTCGAACAAGTCGATCCTGACGATTTTCATTTGATCGATCGTCTGGCCGGACTTTACGACGAACCCTATGCCGACAGTTCCGCGCTACCGACCTATCGCGTTTGCGAATTGGCGAAGAAGCAAGTGACCGTAGTGCTATCGGGCGACGGCGGCGACGAAAATCTGGCCGGTTACCGGCGTTACCGTTGGCATACTTACGAAGACCGTATGCGGCACATTCTGCCCGATGGATTGCGCAAACCGCTGTTCGGTTTTTTAGGGAGAACCTATCCTAAAGCCGATTGGGCGCCAAAAATCTTCAGGGCCAAGTCGACGTTCGAATCGATCGCGCGCGATTCGCTCGAAGGTTATTTTCACAGCGTCTCGGTCAATTCGAACGAAATTCGTAATGCATTGTTTAGTCAACGTTTAAAACAAGAATTGCAAGGTTACCAAGCCGTTGAGGTGTTCAGGCAACACGCAAAAAATGCCGCTAGCTATGATGCTCAGTCGCTAGTACAATATCTCGACATCAAAACGTACCTGCCGGGCGATATCTTGACAAAAGTCGACCGCGCCAGCATGGCTCATGCGCTCGAAGTGCGCGTGCCTCTACTCGATCACAAGCTGGTCGAATGGTTTGCGACCCTGCCGCCGGATTTAAAGCTAAATGTCCGCGAAGGTAAATATATTTTCAAAAAATCTTTAGAAAATTATTTGCCGGACGATATTTTGTATCGGTCGAAAATGGGTTTTGCGGTACCTTTGGCAAGTTGGTTTAGAGGTCCGTTGAAAGACCGCGTGCAAGAATCGCTGCTCGGCGAGACGATGATCCAGAGCGGCTATTTTGATCAGGCGTTCGTCAAAAAGATCGTCGATCAGCACCAAAGCGGAATCCGGGATTACAGCACATCGATTTGGTCTTTATTAATGTTTGAGGCGTTTTTGAGGAATAATTGATTAAATTTAGTTCCTTGCCCAAGTAGCTAAATAATCTGAAATGGCTGTTGATCGATCTTGTCCCAAAGTACAATAGACAGAATTTTAGCGTTTTGTTAGAGTTCGACAAATATTAAATTTAACCAGGCGGTGTTAGTGATGACGATAGAATCAGAAAAATCGAAGCCAGTTGTCTCCGATCATCAAAAAGTGGATCAATCGAAACGGTCGTTGACCAAGGTGGGCTTTACGGTACCGGTCATAATGACATTGGCTGGACGTCCGGTTACGGGTTTTGGCGCAAATTGTTTGTCGCAAGAAATGTCGGGTAATGCTTCGTATACCGGCGCTGGAAGTTGTGAGTTGGGCAGTAGTCCTGAATATTGGAAATCTCCTGATTCGTCAGCGGCTGGAAGCTTAATTACACAAGAATCACAAAGTTCTGCCACAGTAAATGCAACTTGGCCGGGGGGGAGTGGCGGTAGTACTACTAACAAACAGGTTACGATTAAGAAAACGATCAAAAGTACTTCCACGCCTTATCTTTGGACAGGTATCAATATTCATTATGGCGATTTAATCAAGATCGACACGATTATTGAAATAATACGAAACAATGATGCATTGAGCGAAGGGACAATTGTAACGATCGTCAGTATCAGCACTAATTTCAGCGATAATCCGCTTACCGAGGGTCAAACACTATCCGTCGGTACAACAACAACTAATGGCAATGGTGGTGCTAACACTGAAGCCAATGATTGTGCCAATTTTTCGAATGGTGTTTCATTTAGTGCGGTCTTTGGCGGCGGTATTGACGAACCTATGCGCAAGCTTTTGTGTGAATCTACCGATAGTATCGAATCTCATGCGATTGCGGCATATCTGAACGCATTGCAGAATCCAAATTATATTCTCAAGCCAAATCAAGTCATTGCCCTTTATAATGGCGTAATCAATGTGCCTCCCAACTATACAAATCTGGAGCATTTTCTCAGTGCAACGTGGCCGTAGCGTCAAGTTGTTTGTAAGAAGACCTCTAATTCCACAAAGCAAATCTTATAACGCGTGCAGAGATTTCCAGAGCCCCATAGCCACCAGGATCGAGTTTTTCGACTTCGAAGCGATGTTTCGCTGATTTTTAGGCAATGGGATGATGAAGCTGTTATTTTTGATATTAATTCTGGAAATACTCTGCTTATAGATGAAACAGCCGCCTATGTTCTGGGTGAAATTGAAAAAGCTCCCAAGTCAGGGCAGCAACTGGAATGTATCGTCTCCGACTCGGGCGGTGTTCTCGATCATGATGTAAGCGACTATTTGGATAGATTGATCTCGGAATTACAAAGGTTAGGCTTGTTGGAATACGAAGCCATTTATAAATAACGTGACATCAATTATTAATGCCATCGTGCCGGGCTCTACTAAACACGCAAGATTTAGAATCGGCTCGTTCAATATCTCTCTTTCTTCATCTATTCCCGAAGTACTTCAACACATTCAATCTCTTTATAGCAATTATGAAATATTGGCCGATAGTGATTTTATCGATTTTCATGTTCAATTAGCTTCGCCGTCCATCTCTAGGCGTTTCTTTCGACGCCAAGTGGTTTTCTCGCTTGACGGATATATCCCATTCAAACCCTTACCGTACGCGCAAGCTCCCGCAATGTTCGAATGGGGAATGAATTGGTGTATTGCAAGCCATTCCAATTACAATCTAATCATTCATGCCGCAGTTGTCGAATTGAAAGATCGTGCCTTTATTTTTCCTGGTACGCCAGGAAGTGGAAAAAGCACATTATGCGCGGCTTTGGTTTGCCGGGGATGGCGACTTCTTTCCGATGAGATGGCGCTGATCTCTATAAATGATGGTTTAATTTCCCCAGTACCTAGACCAATCAGCCTTAAAAACCAATCGATTCCACTGATACAAGCATTTTCGAATCAAGCAGTGATTGGTCGGATCGTTGCGGATACCGCAAAAGGGACCGTTGGGCATATGAAGCCGCCTGAGAGTAGTGTGAAATTAGCTGAAAAACAGGCCAAACCAAGCTTTTTAATTTTCCCCAAATACAAACAAGCATCGGAGACTAAGTTGATGCCCTTGAGCAAGGGCAAGGCAATGGTGCGCGCGGCTAGCGACTGTTTCAACTATAATGTTTTGGGTGCTCAAGGCTTCAACTGCTTGGGAGACTTCATCGATCAATGCGAATGTTATGAGTTTGAATATAGCAGCTTAGATGAAGCGGTAAGTCTATTTACAGATATGGCGAATTGATTCAGATGGCTATTAAGGGATTATACAAAATAACTTCCCAAAACAGTAAGCTTTGTGATGGTTCGGTGATTCACTTGACAGGGCGCTGTGAATACATCCGTCTAGGCTTGACGACCGCTATTCCTGCTGTTGACCGTATCAATCGAGCCATCAAATCCTCTTTCCGACATTTGAAGAAGTTATACGTTTCGCACTTCAACTTTTTGCAGTACCCGAGGAGGTGCGGCAAAAGCTTTGCCAGCATAGAGCCTACATGGACGTATTCACGGTGCCCTTTGACGGGTACCCCTGTGCCGAATTATGATCTACGAAGAGTATAACATTTCATGCTCGTTTTTAAGCCGCTGTTAAGCTTGGTACTTGTCTTGCCGGAACAAGTCTTGGGACTAGATTTACCACAATGGGACTTACTCATTAGGCAGGCTCGAAAAGCCAATGTTTTAGCAACCTTTAATATATTAATAGAGCAGGCTAATCTTTATGATTCCGTGCCTGAACAACCACGCAGGCACTTGATTTCGGCTCGAGTTCATGCCGAGCGCTTTAAGATTTCCTTAGACAGGGAGATCGAATGCATCATCAAAGCTCTCGGGGATATAAAAATACCCGTCGTGTTTTTAAAGGGGGCGGCTTACCAACTGGCTAATGATCGAGCAGATCATGGCAGGGTGTTTTCGGATATCGATATACTAGTACCTGAAGATCGCTTGCCGGAAGTCGAACGGGCTTTGATCAAAGGTGGCTGGATGACAACGACGCTAGATGCCTACGATCAAAAATATTACCGGCAATGGATGCACGAAATTCCGCCGATGCGGCATCTAAAGCGCCAAACTACGCTTGATGTTCACCATAATATCTTGCCAAAAACCTGTCGATATTCTCCCGATTCAGCTAAGTTATTATCGAATTGCGTGAAGGTGGCCGATAGAAATTGCTGGGTGTTGGCTACGGAAGACAGGGTGTTACACAGTGCTTCCCATTTGTTTCATGAGGGCGAACTGGATCACGGTTTCAGGGATTTATGTGATTTGGATTCGTTAATCAAACAGCACTCGGGAAAAAGCGGTTTTTGGGATAAATTGCTGCTCAGAGCCGATGAGCTTAATCAACACATTCCTCTTTATTACGCTTTACGCTACACCCAAGCTATTTTGGATACCCCGATTCCGGAAAGCGTATTACATGAATCTGAAGGGTTTTTGAAAGGGCGCTTTCATCGGTACTTCATGGACTTTTTATATTTGAGAGCATTGATGCCGAATCATGCCAGCTGCAACGACCGGTGGACCGGATTAGCGCGCTGGTTGCTGTATATCCGTTCGCATTGGTTAAGGATGCCGCTGTATCTATTGATCCCTCATTTATTTAGAAAAAGCTGGCTGCGTTTGAGAGGCAAGGAATAACACTGATCCTGAAGCTTAAATTTCATCAACGCTGGAAATTTCGATTATTCTAGAAAAAGCATTTAACCGTGAAGATCATGAAGAATAGGAAGTTAATTTCTTGTCATTCGGTTGCGCAGAACTTTTCCTCACCCGAAAGGTCAACGATAATTTTTACTGTGAAAATTCATGGAGCCAGTCTTATTATCTAATTTTTCGATATACAAAACTTTGCTGCGGCAATGCCGGTTCCGAGAAGGGTGCGGTGCTCGACCGGCAGGGAAAGCCGCCGTCGAGCCTACATGGACGTATTTACGGCGTCCTGTCGGGAGAGTGACCGCACCCTTCACCACTCACCCGCACTTTCATTTTCCGGGGCGATTGCCAGGCATTCATGAACGTTAGGTTATTTCTTGAAATTCTTTATGAATTTCATGTCCTTCATGGATAAACTACCGAATTTAGGATTATCGTGATCACATAAACTCAACCGCAAAACCCTTTTGAGGTATGACTCTTACGACTTTGACGTCTAAAACCGGAGCATCGTCGATTTCCAAGGTTTGGATTTGTATTTCGTCGCCGATTTGCGGTAATGTCTCGTTGAGGCAATTGATAAACACGCCACCGGCCGAAAAATCCTGCATTTGTAATCGCTCGGTTTTGCCTGAAGCGGGAATAATGACCAGCACGGGAGCTCGATGGATTAATCGTGGATGAATTCTCTTATCGTTAGATGTAGACAAGGTTTTACTTCCTAGCAGAATATGGATGAGTTTTGGAAATCATAGTCAAAAGGCCGAAAGATTGCTAGGAAAAGGTATTTTCTACTTAAATATCCTTAACTAATGTATTGATTTTGCTGGATTCAACTAGCTTTTCGGATTCCTCGATCAGCTTTAAGCTATCTGCGATACCTTGAATATCCGGCAGTTTATGCTGGCCATATTCCTCTAGCGTTTTGATGACTCGGGCTACATCAAGCCGATGACTGTCGACTGCTGGGAGAAATACCGTCTCTTCGTCTTCCTCTCGGTTTAGCTCGATAATGATACCGCCATTTTTCAACTTCTTTAGAACAGTTCTAACAACTGAAACCGGAAGCCTGAGCCGTTTACTGATTTCGCCTTCTGTCAAAGGCGGTGCTTCTTCGGTAAATGCATGAATCATCAATTGCATCATTTTTAATGCTGAGGCCTTTTGTATGATTAGGCTTGGTTCGCTGTATTTTTTATCTTCCTTGAACTCGGTGAAATTTTGTAAATAAAAAGCAATTTCGCAACCAAATAGTACAATCATCCAGCCGATCTGTAACGACAGAATAAATAGCGGCAAGGCCGCAAAACTGCCGTATATCGCATTGTATTCCGAGACGCCGATTTGCAAGGTGAGATAGGCCCATTGAAAAGTCTGATAGGCAATAGCGGTCAAAATACCAGCTATTAATCCAGGTTTTAGCTTGACTTTATGATTCGGAATATAGATGTATATGAACGATAATAACGCCGACATGATAACCAGGGGAGACAATCCTAATAGTTGCAATACCAGATTGGCGCCGAAATCGGGTAAATGCATGATCTCTAATAACCAGCCGACATGCGTTTTCAAAAAAACCGTAATGCTACTGGAAATTATCAGTAGTATCGGTGCGAGAAACATCAAGGACAGGTAGTCGCTGAGCTTACGATTCAACGACCGGTCGCTATCGATTTGCCAGATGGCATTGAACGATGCTTCAATGAATCCGATAACCTTGATGACCGTCCAGAACAAAAAAATCACCCCGATTCCCGCCACAACGCCGCCCTTGGCATTCTCCAGCATGTTCTCGGCAAAACCGATCAATTGCACGATCATCGTATCGTGTTCCGGGACTTGCTCTAACAATTTTTCTTTCAAAATTCTTTCAAAACCGAAGCCTTTGGCGACGCCGAACAGCATTGCAAAAACCGGAACAATCGATAGCAACGTATAAAGAGCTAAAGCCGTGGAACGAAGTATACAAAGGTCGCGGATGAAACCTTTTGCTGATAGCAATAAGATTTTCAAGGAGTGCAATCCGAATGCTTCATAGTGATTCAATGAATGCTCTTGAATTCTCCAGACGTCTTCGTTGATAAATTTTATGATGTTCAAGGGATTAGGGGGTGATAATTATGATATGAGTTAAAATTAAAAGAGCAACGGTATTTGTTAGGCGAAATCCTTAACCCAGCCTTAACAAATATAGTTCCTACGGTCTATATCATTAAATCATATGGATTAAAAAACATGCCAAAAATGGATTTGTAGTGCCATAATATTAAAATTACTTTAATATTCAAAAGCTTATGTTCTGATAATGTTAAAGCTGGGTTAATTGAATCCGTACATTAACGCTTATATTTTTCGCGGTCAAAGCTATAACTATCGAACCCTTTGTAATTATTCATCCTCCCTATCGTTCCCACGCAAAGCGTGGGAGCGTTATTTGCGGGGAATGAATAGTTACAAGCCTTTAGATACCATATTACAAGAGACGCCGTGAATAGTTAGGCTCGAGTCATATCTTTCTTTTAATTAAACACAAAATAATCAAGTCCTGTAAACATAAAAATGAGACTACGTTTATCTATTGCCGACTTAGGGCAGTCTTTTTCACTGATGATACTGGTTGGCCTTCTTTATTTTGTGTTTGGACTACTTGGCCTCGAATTGGCTCTATCTCCCAGTAAAGCCAGCGCCGTATGGCCTTCTGCAGGCGTTGCGCTAGGTTTACTTTTACTTCTTGGTTATCGGGTTTGGCCGGGAATCTTTATCGGCAATTTTTTTATTTCCGTTCTGGCATTCGGTTTCGACAACAATATGTTGGCCGTTTCCTTTGTCTCGGCAAGTGGCGCTTCGGTTAGCGCTTTAACCGGTCGTTATTTAATCGGTCGTATTGTTGGGTTTCCCAGCGTTTTGCTGGAAGACAAACATATCATTCTCTTTTTGTTATTCGGCGGGCCGGTTAGTTGTTCGATTCCTGCAACATTGGATGTTGCAGCGCTCACGCTGTGCGGAGTCCTCGGGCCTTCGGAAATCCCCATCAATTGGTTTATCAAATGGGTTGGCGATAGTATCGGCGTTTTTGTGTTTACGCCATTACTACTGATTGTTTTTGCCAGCCCTAAGTCGGTTTGGCGTAAACGCTTCTTTCCTGTCGGAATTCCTTTATTGTTAAGTTTTATGCTGATTATCGGTTTTTTCTTTTATGTGCAAAAACTCGATAGCAAACAGCACGATCAGGATTTCGAAAACCAATCGCTAATGTTAGCTGAGGCTCTTAAGCATAGAATCAAGCAGCACCAGCGCATTGTTTATGCAACCGGCAATCTTTTTATCGCCGACAATTCTCTGAGGCCTGATGATTTTAAATTGGCGGCTCGGCATGGTTTTGATGAATTTCCTGAAATACTATCCATCCGTTGGCAGCGTTACCGCATAAAAGAGAAGGCGCACTTCAAATTGCTTCCAGTCTATAGCGAGCATCGTGATGAGTCAATTTCGGTGCCGCTAGAGTTGTCGGAGCGGCGGCTTGATCAATTTGTTCGTGTTCAAAGTTCCGATTCATTAGTAAAAGCGATTATTGAACCCGCTAAGGGACATATTCATTTCCTGTTACCGATTTATCGGTCAACGAAAGAAAACCCACAAACTCCTATAGGTATTTTGTCAAGCACGGTTTCTACCGAAAGCATGATCCGACAAGCATTTAAAGGGCTCAATACAGAAGGAGTTTACCTCGCGATTACAGGTTCCGATTCCGAATCCGGTTACAGCATTATTTATAGCAATACCAATGATCATTTGCATAATAACTTTCGTAAATATTCGTTGTTATTGGGTAACCAGGAATGGCAGTTTTATTTTTATCAAGACCATAGCTTGGTTTACGCCCATTTTCATTGGCCGATGTGGTGGTTTTTGATAAGCGGTCTGTTATTTACCAGTTTGCTTGGAGTTGGATTGTTAATGCTAACCGGTCGGCATGTCAAAACAGAATTGGTCGTCAGTGAAAGGACTGCGGAATTGTTGAGTGCTAAACAGGCTGCAGAAACCGCTAATGAAGCTAAGAGTCAGTTTTTGGCAAAAATTAGTCATGAACTGCGCACGCCGCTGAATGGAATCATGGGATTCGCACAATTATTACAAAAATCGCCGGAAATTCCTGAAGCACAAAAACAGCAAGTCAATATCATCAGTCATTGTAGCGAAGATTTATTAACGCTGATTAACGATATTCTTGATATTGCCGCAATTGAAAGTAATAAAACTAAGTTTGTAATAGAGCGCTTCGATTTTGTAAGTCTTATTAATGACATTGTTGAGTTGTTTAGGTTAAAGGCCGCTGAAAAACAATTAGCGTTTGTTCATAATCAACATAATTTGCCGCAATTTCTTCAGGGCGATCAAAAACGCTTGCGTCAAATAATTGCTAATTTATTGGATAACGCAATTAAATACACCGATCGTGGGTGCGTTACATTGACAACGGAATATCAGAGCGATCAATTGATTATTACGGTATCGGATACCGGATGCGGCATAGCTAACGAGCATCTCAACTTGATTTTTTCCCCTTTTATTCAATTAAGAGGAAAGGGGCTTTACAAGGAAGGAATTGGCATTGGGTTGGCTATATGCAAGGAGTTGATCAAGCTCATGCAAGGCAGTATTTCTGTGCAAAGCGAGCAGGGGAGCGGCAGTGTTTTTACAGTGAATCTACCGCTGAAAACCGATTCTATAAAGGCTTCTAAAACTTCCGGTTTAGTCGTTCCTTACAATAAGCACTTCGGTAAATTACAGATTTTAATCGCGGATGATAATGAAATTAATTTAATACTGCTGAAACAGTTACTGTTGAAGCAAGATTGTGCAGTCGACTGCGTAGACAACGGAGTCGACGCCTTGAATATGATCCACAAATATCATTACAAAGTCGCTTTTATTGATCTGAATATGCCTGTTATGAACGGAATCGAACTGGTAAGATTGCTCAGACAAGAAAACAATGATATTCAACTGATCGCAATTAGTGCCTATGCCGATCGACGGACAATCAGAGAAGCAATCGATGCCGGTTTCGATCATTATCTAACGAAGCCTATCGATACCAACCAATTAAACCAACTAATCCACTGTTTCGATTATGACTAGATTAAAGTTTTTTTTATTTTTACTGATCGCAATTTTTAAGTCGCATTCGGTATATGCGGAGGAGTGGCCGACAATTGAGCTCTCCGGTATCGATCTGACTACAGTAAAACGCATTCAAATCAAGGAAGATCCGGTTTATAAAACCTCTAAAGAATACGAAGCGATTCCATTAGCGCAAGTTTTGAGTCGTTTTCCTGAAGCCGATCGAGCAGCTAAGGATAGGGTGGTCGTGTTTACAGCCAAAGATGGATACAGCGTTTCTATGGCGTTGGCGGACGCAATGTCGGAGCAAGGCTTTATTGCGTTTGAAGATAGCGAAGCGCCTTCGGGGCAAAAATGGCTGACTTTCAAATTCGGCAAAGAAACCACAACGCCGGCGCCGTTTTATTTAGTTTGGCCTAAGCAAGGGCTAGACAAATGGCGCTATCCATGGCCGTTCCAATTGGCATCGATTTCGTTGCAGCCGACATCGACTTATTTTGGTGCAGCGGCGCCGGCCAAAATAACAGATGATATTCGTACCGGGTTCAATTTGTTTTCGACTTATTGCATTCGTTGCCATTCGGTTAATTTGTCCGGCGGTCAAGTCGGGCCGGAACTCAATATTCCGAAAAATATTACCGAATATTTTATCGAGGCGGAGTTGGCCGGTTTTATTCTTAATGCGCCAGCTTACCGGTCGGGTACTAAAATGCCGTCTTTTGAAAAGAGTCTTGATCGGCAACAAGCAAAGGCGATCGTTACTTATCTAAAACATATGAAAAATGAAAAATCCGATACAAAATGAGTCATAGGTAAATTTATTTACCACAATTTTCATGGAAAAAAGCATTGTTTATAGTTTTCCCTATTTGACTAAGCATCTATTTCCTTTTGATTGAAAAACCGTCTAAGAATAAAAGGTATGAAATGTGTCTATCGAGAACTCCAGCCCCTAAATTATCGAAATTCGATCCAGCACTAAAAGGTCCGCGAACCGATTCCACATAAGCATCGCGATAGCGACACAAAACCTTATTAAGGAATTTTATTTTTTCTGTCGTGTTTTAATGCGTTTGCCCTCCGAGCCACCCCCATAGCTTCGTAAAGTTATCCATTTTTTGAATATAAAGGGAGTAATAAAAGGCAAATTTATTGCCCAATTTTTTATCATAGTACTTGCGTAGATTGTTGCGACAAGAGTTCGGCAAATTGGCCTGCAGTTACCGGATGACGGAAGTAGTAGCCTTGAAACCCTGTACAGCCCTTACTCTTCAGAAATGCCAATTGCTCGGCCGTTTCCACACCTTCGGCAATCATCGTCAAGCCTAAATGTTTAGCCATGTCGATCATTGTTTCGACGATGATCGCATCGTTCGGGTCGGTGGAAATGTCGCGAACAAAACTTTTGTCTATCTTCAATTGATTCAGCGGAAGTTGTTTCAAGTAAGCAAGCGAGGAATAGCCGGTGCCGAAGTCGTCAATCGAAATCGATAGGCCCAGCGCTTTCAAGGCTTTCATTTTTTCAATGGTATCTTCGATGTTAACGATAACAACGTGTTCGGTTAATTCTATCTCTAAGCAATCGGGAGTAATGCCTCTAACGCTCAGTGAATGTTCTATTTGATCGACAAAGTCGCTTTGCCTGAATTGATTCGAGCTAACATTAATTGCAATACGCGGCACAATTAAACCCTTTTGTTGCCATGATTGGATTTGCAGGCACGCTTCCATGATCACCCAACGCCCTAACTGTAAAATTAAGCGAGATTCTTCGGCAATTTTGATGAACTCAACGGGTGAGATCAAGCCTTTTTGGGGATGTTGCCATCTGATTAATGCTTCGGCTCCTATTATCTCGTTTTTGTCATTAAACTGGGCTTGGTAATTCAAAACAAATTGACCTTGATCGATCGCTTCTAAAAGCTCGTTTTCCATCTTAATGCGCAGATCGGCAGCTTCTTGCATGCTCGGATGAAAAAAGCTGATGCTGTTACGGCCGGAAGCTTTCGATCGATACATAGCAGTATCGGCTTGTTGCAGAATCCGGTCGGGATTATCGTCATTATCCGGAAACAAGGTTATACCGATGCTGGGCGAGAGTTGATGTTGGAATGCATCGAGTAGAAACGGTTCGTTTATTTTGGCATTAATTTTTTCGGCGACCGTTAGTGCGTGATCGGCTGCTTCCGATAAGTTTTTAGCATTGCAGTTGATCAGAACGATAAATTCGTCGCCGCCTAAGCGGGCGGCGGTATCTTCATCTCGCACAACCGATTCCAAGCGGTTTGCTACTTGAATAAGTAATTCGTCGCCGACATGATGGCCTAGCGAGTCATTCAAAAATTTAAAATGGTCCAGATCCATGAATATCACTGCGCCGAAATGGCCATGTCGTTTGGCGACAGCGATTTCTTTATCGAGACGATTGATCAACAAGCGACGATTCGGCAAGTTGGTTAAGGGATCGTAGAAGGCCAGATTGTGGATGCGTGATTCATTTTCTTTTTTTTCGGTGATATCGGAAAAAATTGACACGAAATGGCTAATTTCGCCAGCTTCGTTTTTAACGGCGGTAACTGTCTGCCATTCCGGATAAACTTCTCCATTCTTTCGACGATTCCAGATCTCGCCTTCGTACTGTCCTTGGCAAGCTAATTGCTTCCAAAACTCATCGAAACAATCGCGATTATGGTGTCTGGATCTTAAAACCGAGGGAATTTTACCAATGACTTCTTCGCTGGAATAACCGGTGATTTCAGTGTACGCGTTATTGACCCTTAAAATCCTGCCTTTGTTATCGGTAATCATGATGCCTTCCTGGGTTTGGAAGGCGGTTGCGGCTAAGCGTAATTGTTCTTCGTTGAGTCGTAGTTTTCGATTGCTTTGGTTTAGATCGTGCGTACGCTTTTCGACTTCGACCAGGATTAACTCGGTTTGTCCTGTGACAATCAAAAAACCGATACCCATTAAGCTGGTCAGCAGCATACCGCCGGCTAAAATACCCCAAACCGGCCAGGAATAATAATTTCCAAGAAAACCTAAATCGGGCGAAACTTGAATGAACCAGGATTGCCCGCCGATATTGAGCGGTTTTAACGTGGTGATGGCAAACGGATCCGGAATGGCGCGCTTAGGCTCTAACGGAAACAACCATTGTTGTTGACCGTCGGATGTTTTTTCGAAAAGCCTAATATCGATATATTCAACGCTTTTTCGAAGTAAGGCGTCTTCAATAAAACGCTCGATATCGAAAGCCTCGATAATATAGCCTTTTAAGGTCTGATCGGTCTCGAAAAAAGGCGTATAGATAAAAAACTGCTTGGAACTGTTACCAAATGACAATATTTTAGAGCTTCGATCGGTTGTTGCTTGAGGCTCCAGCGCTAACACGATTTCTTGGTGGCGTTTTTCCGAGATAGGATGGATGTCATCGAAATACTTTTTAGTCGAATACTTGATCGTCCATGCCGTTTTATCTTGATTTGCTTTTGAAGCTTCTAGCCATTCAATATAAGGAACGCCTGGATAAGTGTTGAAAACCCAATCCGAAAAAATTTGTAACGATTGGTAATCAATCGTATCGTTCGAACCGATTAATGAGTGGTAAAGCGACAAGGTATTTGCATGGGTCTTGTAATTGTCTTCTAAAGCGTATTGTATCGTTTCCGCCTTGCTTTCGATGATTTCCTGTAGGCGTAAGCCTTCTCGTTGATGAGCCAATAAGTAAGAAATTGCGACAAGGGCTAAACCTACTATCAAGGCTGTGCATAACGGTAACCAGCGTTTCGTACGGCTTTGTAAGGAAGGTTCAAAAATCGTCAAGAATAAAGGCGTGAAAACCACGATACCGATGCAATCTCCGAGCCACCAGGTTAAGAATCCGAACCCGAAATCCGATTCGACGATGACACCGGTTTCAATCAATGCATAAACGCTTAGTAACGCCGGTATCAATGTGGCTACCGGACCGGATAAGAGAAAAAACAGCATGATTTCTTTGGCGGAAATCAAAGGGTTCGGGTAGCCTACGATTTTTTTTACTAAAAAGGCTCCGGTCCAAGCCCTAAGCACGCTGTTTACCGGTGAACTGAGAAAAATCAAGAGTTGGCCGGGGGATTGCCATAAAGTCATGAAATCGTAGACTTCATAATGGATGGCTAATTCAGCCAAAAAAATAGCCGGTAATACTTTGTTTCCCCAGAGTAAAGTTGACGCAAAGCCGATACCGGCCGGTGGCCAGATTGCTGTTGCGTAACTGGGCGGCAAGGACAGCGGTAATGCCAATTGTCCCGCAAAATAAAACAGTAAAGCCGTTAATGCAATCCGACTCAAAGTCGAGTTAACGGAGGTTCTATGATTCAAGGTGAGTTGTCCTTCGCTTTATTGTGATTCGATCGTCGGTAAACAATCTATGCTGAATGTTATCAGAAAACCGGATGTCGATGATGTGATGACTTTGGCGGTGTTTAATCGGTAAAATAGGCATTTTAACATTTTAATCATAGACAATGCGCACCTCTCAATTCCCCCTCAATACCGTCAAAGAAACGCCTTCGGATGCCGAAATCGCCAGTCATAAGCTCATGATTCGAGCAGGCTTAATTCGCAAATTAGCCGCCGGTCTTTATACCTGGTTACCGCTAGGGCTTAGAGTCATGCGAAAAGTCGAAAAAATTACCCGCGAGGAGATGGAAAAAGCCGGCGCATTAGAAGTCTTGATGCCGGCCCTGCAACCCGCCGAGTTGTGGCAGGAGACAGGTCGTTGGGAACAGTATGGACCCGAACTGGCCCGCTTACAAGACCGCCACCAACGCGATTTTTGTCTGGGGCCGACGCATGAGGAAATCATTACCGATTTGGCGAGGCATGAGATTAAAAGTTATAAGCAGTTGCCGATTACCTATTATCAAATCCAAACCAAATTCCGGGACGAAATACGGCCACGATTCGGCGTGATGCGTTCGCGCGAATTCGTCATGAAGGATGCTTACTCTTTCCATCTCGATCAGGAATCCCTTCAAGAGACCTATCAAGTCATGTATCAGGCCTACAGCAATATCTTCAACCGCTTCGGTTTGCAATATAGGGCTGTGATTGCCGACTCCGGATCGATCGGCGGTGCGGTATCGCACGAATTTCATGTATTGGCCGAATCCGGAGAGGATGCGATTGCCTTTTCGACTAAAAGCGATTATGCCGCAAACATCGAAAAAGCCGAGGCGTTAATGCCCGCAGGCGACAGGGGGCCGGCTACCGAATCTCTCAATCTAGTGGACACTCCGGATCAACATTCGATAGAAGAAGTCAGTGCTTTTTTCGGGATTGCCAAATCCTGCTGCCTAAAAACTTTGATCGTCAAAGGCGAAGAAGACGAGTTAGTCGCTTTGTTATTACGAGGCGATCATGAATTGAATGCGATCAAGGCCGAAAAAATTTCCGGTATCGCAGCTCCCTTGCAATTAGCCGACGAAGAGCAAGTGCTGTCTGTTTGTAATGCAAAGCCCGGCTCGGTCGGTCCTTTCGGTCTGAAAATTAAAATCATTGCGGATCGTAGTGTCGTCTCGATGTCCGATTTTGTATGCGGAGCCAATCAAGACGGCAAGCATTACCGCGGCGTGAATTGGCAGCGGGATATTCCTTTGCCTGAACAAATCGAGGATTTACGCCTCGTGGTCGAAGGCGATCCGAGCCCGGACGGACAGGGCACGATTACGATTGCTCGAGGTATCGAGGTAGGTCATATTTTTCAACTGGGTACGAAATACAGTTCGGCGATGAAAGCCGACATCATCAACGAAGGCGGTAAGAATCAGACAATGATCATGGGGTGTTACGGCATCGGTATTTCGCGGATTGTTGCGGCGGCGATCGAGCAGAACCATGACGATAATGGCATCATCTGGCCGGCTCAATTGGCTCCGTTCCAAGTGGCCTTGTGTCCGATGAATATGCATAAATCGGAACGTTTGCGTACGGCAGTCGAAAAATTGTATCGAGAACTGCTCGACGCCGGAATCGAGGTGTTATTTGACGATCGAAAAGTCCGAGCCGGCTTCATGTTTTCCGATATGGAATTGATCGGTATTCCGCATCGTGTCGTAATCGGCGACCGCAGTCTCGACTCCGGCATGATCGAATACCGGGCTCGGACTGCGAGTGAAAGCCAAGAATTGCCGATGACTGAATTAATACCTTTTTTGTTGCAACAATTGAGTTGATGATTCGCTACGAATAGCGGTGATTCTGAAATTGAGCATTATCGCTGCATTTAGAGCGTGCGGCGTACTAAATGCAAAAATCTTCGCCCAGTACTAATGATCAAAATGTGAAATAACTAACATAAATTAAAGGTTTTGGTAAATATCGAATCCAAAGTGTGAATTCGTCACAAAAAAGCAGCATGGACTCAGGTTAGTCTGTGCTGAACATTTTTTAAGGATGAGTTCAAATGAAATTTTTACCGAGACCGATCATTTGCGAACGCTGTGGCGATGAGATTTTGCCATCGGAACAAAGCCGGCCCGACGATTGCATTTGTCCTTGGTGCCGGCATATGATGATGGAAGCAAGCGAAATTCATCAAAAAAACAAAAGAAAGCGTTCCCCTCACTTAATTTTGCTTAATCATCGCAACTGAACCCCCCAGCAAAGTTAATAGCTCCAAGACGTTATTTATACGAAACCCTTAGGGCTTCGATGGCGGAGCCTTTCGGAAATTGACAGATATCCTTTTTCTGCTTTAGAGTGCCGCTCTGACCGAATGCTATTGTGTGATAAATAATATAACTAATCAGGAGCGCATAAAATGGCAAAACCATTGATTCAATTGGCATTAGATTCTTTGGACTTCGACAAAACCCTGGAACTTGCTTCGCAAGCGGCACCTTATGTCGATATCATTGAAATCGGTACACCCTGTATCAAGTTCAACGGACTTGAATTGGTCAAGGAAATTAAACGCAGATTCCCCGATAAGTTGTTACTGGTCGATCTTAAAACGATGGATGCCGGTGAATACGAAGCCAGTCCATTCTATGAAGCCGGTGCGGATATCTGCACGGTACTTGGAACATCGGGAATTTCAACTATTAAAGGCGTTATTAACGCGGCAAAAAAATATAATGCCGAAGTTCAAGTCGATTTGATTAATGTCGAGGATAAAGCGAGTTGTGCTGCGGAAGCCGTGGCGGCCGGTGTGCAAATTATCGGCATTCATACCGGCATCGATGCCCAGGCGGCCGGTCATACACCCTTTACGGATTTACAAGATTTATTGCGCTTAGGGCTCAATACTCGAGTATCTGTTGCCGGCGGTATCAAGCCCGAAACTGTACGCGATGTTGTTAAAGCCGGAGTTGACATAATTGTCGTAGGCGGCGCAATTACAGGCGCGCCATCTCCAGCCAATGCCGCTAGAAAAATTCAACGCTTGGTCAATAGCAAGGGCACTCATCGTGAATTTGTCGTCGATAAGATTTCGGATGTCTTATATGTAACCGATGATTCTTATGATAGAAAACTGACGAGCATGCTCGATCAGGCGCGCCGAATTTTTGTTTCAGGTGCGGGACGGTCGGGCTTGATTGGCCGCTTTTTTGCCATGCGGTTGATGCATAGCGGTTACGATACCAGTGTGGTCGGCGAAATCGTTACCCCCAGCATCAAGCAAGGCGATTTGCTGATTATTATTTCCGGCTCCGGCGAAACCGAACAACTCGTTGCCTTTACTAAGCGGGCACGAGATATCGGCGCACAAATTGTGCTGATTTCAGCGAAAAACGAGTCGACAATCGGCGACATGGCCGATGCCGTGTTTAGAGTCGGTAGCCCGGAACAGTATGGCAAGGTTGTCGGTATGCCGATGGGTACGGTTTTCGAACTTTCAACTTTGGCATTTTTGGAAGCGACCATCTCTCATGTCATCCACGAAAAAGGCATTCCGGAGGAAGAAATGAGATCGAGACATGCGAACCTAGAATAAGTTTCGTCGAGTAACGTCTACCGAGATTGCGGCATACGGAAGTGCCTATCGTGGCATATCCGAACTTGGGGTTCCGATTAGGTATGCTCATCGTAGATCAAAATTCGGCACCTGGGTGACCATCAAAGGCCCGGCACCTAAATCCAGCACCTAAATTCCATAGGTCTTTGGCAATGATTCAAAATCATGGCTTATTTAGTTGCTGGATGAATTATCCAAGATAATTAACCATAGACAATGGGCAATGGAATTTAGGTGCTGGGCCTACCAAGCGAGTTCCCGACTCCTCAGCAAAGCTCATAGTTCCAGGGCGTTATTTATCACGAAATCCTTAGCAGCGGGGACCTGTACTAAAGCTTGAGGCGTATAGCTCCAAACCCCCTGCTTTACGATTGTCTTGGAATCGTCTATTCCTTTTATCCCATATTATTAAGACGCGCTTTAGCGCATCCCTTCCTTAGCTTTGGTTTCTCAAGGCTAATTTCAAACAGACTGCTCAAGCAACCGTTGTTATAATAGCCGGCATTGTGTGTCGGTCAAAGATGTTGATCGGTACTTCGCAGTGTAAGGCTGTTAAATTTCGATTAGCCATTCTTTATAGTTTTCGATAGCGTACTTTATTCAGGAGATAAGTGTTTTGGCACAAATGCAGGATATTACCAGCCCAATGACATTGCTGGAAAAACGAGCAACCGGTTCATTGGCGGGCATTTACGCATTAAGGATGTTAGGATTGTTTATGATTATGCCGGTGTTACCGTTGTTTGCCGAGCATTTGGAAGGATCCACGCCGCTTTTAATCGGATTATCGGTTAGTATTTATGGATTAAGTCAGGCATTATTGCAAATCCCTTTCGGGCTAATGTCCGACCGCTTTGGGCGAAAAAAATTAATTATCCTGGGCTTATTGTTGTTTGCAGCCGGCAGCGTGCTTTCGGCGATGTCGACGACGATTTACGGCGTGTTATTCGGCAGGGCGTTGCAAGGTTCAGGAGCCATCGCAGCAGTCATTATGGCCTTGGTCGCCGATTTGACCCAGGAGGTCCATAGGACGAAAGCGATGGCCTTGATTGGTATCAGTATCGGCGTTTCGTTCGGCATCGCGATCTCTATTGGACCTGTCCTTGCCGGTTATGTCGGTGTTGAGGGTATCTTCTGGTTGACGGCGCTGCTCTCGTTAGCGGCAATAGTCGTCATCGTTTATATCGTTCCGAACCCGATACAATCAAAAGTTCACCGCGATGCCGAACTGATTCCGGGCCAGATAAAGCATGTGTTAAAAAATGCCGAGCTGCTAAGATTCAATTACGGTATCTTTATTCTGCATTTGATATTAACGGCCAGTTTTATTGCCATTCCACTATTGATGAGGGATGCCGGATTAGGCGGCAGTCAACATGGACAAGTCTATTTGCCTGTGTTTATCGTTTCTTTATTGGCCGCAGTACCTTTTATTATTTTGGCTGAAAAAAAGCGTAAAATGAAACCCGTTTTTATCGGTGCGATTGCTGTTATCGTTGTATCTGAATTAGGTTTACAGTACTTTCATCAAAGTTTGACCGGGATCATTGTTTTTCTTTGGTTGTTTTTTTGCGGTTTCAATTTGCTCGAAGCCACGTTACCTTCATTGGTTTCCAAAACCGCACCGGGTGACATGAAAGGAACGGCTATGGGTTTTTATTCAACTTCTCAATTTTTAGGTGCTTTTTTAGGCGGTGCGCTTGGAGGCTGGAGTTATGGCGAATTCGGAGGTAGCGCTGTTTTTATCATGAGTGCTATAGCGGGAGCGAGTTGGTTGGTAGTATCTTTTACAATGAAACCGCCGCGTTATCTTGCCAATATGCTGATTTCCATTAGCAATCTTACCCGAATTCAAGCCGAGCAACTCACTGAAGAGATCCTCAGGGTTACCGGAGTTGAGGAAGTGAAGCTGCATTTCGGCGAAGGGGTGATTTATCTTAAAGTCGATAATCGGTTATTGGATAAGGAACGTTTACAGTATTCGATAACTCAGTTTGATTCCTGATAATTTAAACGATTTTTTGCTATTTTATGACGTATCCTAAATTTTTAAATGGGTCACGGATTCGCTTAAGGATCTCGCGATCAATGACTTCCTCAAGCTATGAGCTTTGTCGGAAAATCCATCAGACAGAAATATTCCGGTACTAAATGCTTCCTGATGAGCCGTTAGGTTGATTTATCGGGGTTACTCATGGAAAGCTACCCTTGAGAGTTTATATAGGGTGTTGAAATTTACCGATTCTCATGTCGGATAGAATGACTGCTTTATGGATTTTGAGAAAATAACTAGGACTTTATAGCCTATGATTATCAACAAATTCGTAACTATTCAGCCCCCGGCAATTATCGTTCTCACGCTGGAGCGTGGGAACGATAGCGGGATGTGAATAATTACACAAATTCCAAGATAGCTTGAGCGCCGTTGGGTGCGCATCGCGCATCTTTCAAAAATATTTTGAGTTTAAAAAGCGGGAATACGGCAATTAGCTAAAAGCAGCTTTTTTCGACAGCCTAGAGTTTTATATTTTTTGATCAATCGTTTTTCGGAGAAAACATGCTAAACAAAGTAACATTAATCGGCAACCTCGGGGCCGACCCCGAAGTTCGCTATATGCCTAGTGGCGAAGCGGTAACAAATATCAGTCTAGCCACGACGATGCGCTGGAAAGATAGACAAACCGGCGAGCGGAAAGAGTCTACCGAATGGCATCGCGTGGTTTTTTTTAGAAGACTCGCCGAAGTTGCCGGCGAATATTTAAAAAAAGGCAGTCAGGTCTATGTTGAAGGCCGCTTGCAAACGCGAAAATGGCAAGGTCAAGACGGACAAGACCGTTACACGACAGAAATCGTTGCTAACGAAATGCACATGCTGGGAAGCCGAAGCGGCGGCACCGCCAATTATTCCGATAATCAAGGTGCTTATTCGTCACAGAGCACAGCTCCAGCACAATCTAGACCTCAATCTACACCCTCAAACTCAGCGCCACCGCCTTACGACGATTTTGATGACGATATCCCGTTTTGAATCATTGAGGGCAAATTTTTGTATTCAATCTCGTGACTTTCGCGGATACCCCAGCGTCGAATTTTGATCTGCGATGGTATAAAAGCGGGCGACTCAAATGAGTTTGCTCAATGTTCTGATTGATTATCCATTATTACGAAGAGGTTAAATGTGGATATAGCGTCGTTAATCGGCTTTTTATTGGGCATAGGGATTATTACGGCCGCCATTGCTACCGGCGGCGATGTTATGTTGTTTGTAAATCTGCCCTCCATATTAATCGTCATAGGCGGTACTTTCGGCGTATCGTTGATGCGTATCCCGATATCCGATTTTTTAAGGTCCTTCGGTGTTTTAGGGAAAGCTTTTTTAAATAAAAGGGAAGACCCTGCTGTGTTGATCGAAGAAGCCGTAAGGCTTTCCGATGTCGCTCGAAAAAACGGTCTACTAGCCTTGGAAAATGAGGCTATTGAGAACGAATTTATGAGAAAGGGTATCAATCTATGTGTCGACGGGCATGATCCTGCTTTCGTAAAAAAAATGCTGTCTCAAGAAATTAACCAAATGATATCGCGTAACGAAGTAGGGCAAGATATGTGGAAAGGGGTCGGCGATTTAGCGCCGGCAATGGGTATGATCGGAACATTGGTCGGTTTAGTGCAAATGCTTGCAAATATGTCTGATCCGTCGAGTATCGGTCCTGCGATGGCCGTTGCCTTGCTGACGACACTTTATGGTGCATTAGTAGCAAACTGTTTTGCACTTCCGATCGTCGACAAACTATCTAAGGTCATGCTTTATGAAAAAACCAACAAAGAGCTTATTTTAGAAACGATTTCCGGTATTCAAGAGGGTATGAACCCTAAGGTTCTCGAGTCTTTGTTGAATTCCTATATATCCGATAAAAAGCGAAAAACCGATAATGAATAGGTGAAAAATGGCTGACGAATGCCCTAAATGCCCCCCGGTCGGAGCACCCGCATGGTTGGCGACCTTTGCCGACTTAATGTCGCTGCTGATGTGTTTCTTTGTGTTGTTGTTATCATTTGCGACCATGGATACCATCAAGTTTAAAAAAATGGCCGATTCGATGATCAATGCTTTTGGCGTACAGAAGGATGTTCCGGCATACGATATTCCAATGGGGACCAGTATTATCGCCCAGCATTTTTCGCCGGCACCGACCGAGCCCACTCCGCTAGAGGAAGTCAAGCAGACGACTATGCAAGACTCGCCGAACTTGGAAGCGGCAAAAAAACAGTTAATGGAATTGACACAGGCTGAAATTGAGGAGCAGGCAGAAAAAATCAGAGAAGATTTAAAAGAGGAAATCAAGATGGGTTTGGTTTCGGTGGAAACGGAAAATCTGAAAATCATTATTCGCATTAGCGAAAAAGGATCGTTTCCATCCGGTAGTGCGGTGCTCAATACCGGATTTGAGCCCGTATTGACTAAAATTACCGCATCGGTTAACGAGTCGCCCGGGAAAGTTCTGGTGTCGGGGCATTCTGACGACAGGCCGATTAGAACGCAGATGTATCGATCGAATTGGGAATTGTCTGCTTCTCGTGCCGTAACCGTTTCTCATTTCATGCTAGACCAACCGAGAACAGAACCGTCACGATTCGTCATTCAAGGTTATGCCGATACCCGTCCGTTAGTGCCTAACGATTCTCCTGCAAACCGGGCGCTTAATCGAAGAGTCGAGATCGTTATCGTGCAAGTAGAACCAGGCGCCGAAGAAGCAGGCCAAGAGTTTGTCGAGTAATATTGGGGGTGGCGAAGGCGATGCATCCAAAAAATATATTTCATTTCCAGGAAATTTAAATGAATCGGGATAAAGATAGACGGCGTTTTTTTCGCATTGATGATCAGGTTAATCTTTACTATAAAAAAGTAGATGAAGCGACTGCCACGCCAGCTAGTCATATGAGCGATAACGTATTGGGCAACTGTTCGTTGTCCGCCGCTTTGGAATTGATTTCACAAGAATCTCGTATCATGATGCATCGGCTCGATCGGACTATGCCGGATGTGGCCGATTATTTGAAATTAATTGAAAGTAAAATTGATTTGATTTCTCAGGCGATCATGATGCAAGGCACCGATTTTAAAGAGAAGGATACTCGCAATGCTAATTTAAGCGCATCCGGATTGGCTTTCGAATGTGCGGAGGTCTTAGCGGTCGGCGATTATCTGGAAATTAAAATGCTATTGGTTTCATGTATGGCTGTCATTGTCACTTATGGAAGAGTTATTTATTGCAAACCCAAAAAAAATCCTGAAGGCATTTATTCTCATATTATCGGTGTCGATTATATCAATATGAAGGAGCAAGATCGGGAGCTGTTGATTAGGCATGTCGTTAAAAGACAAATGCAAAAACTTCGCGAAAATAAAGAGCCTTAGTATTGACTTTAGGGACTTTCACAAAGTCCTTAATTATTTTGGCGGATAAAACGATAATTCTATTTTTACTGTGCAGTGACAATTACCGATCAACAAAAAAAAATCCTGGAGCTTCTTGCCGATGGCGAATTTCATTCAGGCCCCGTTTTAGCCGATATTCTCGGTGTTAGCAGATCGGCGGTTTGGAAACAGTTACACAACTTAACCGAACTAGGCTTGGAGCCCATCGCAGTAAGCGGCAAGGGCTACCGCCTGAAACGGCCGATCGAATTTTTAAGCAGTGAAAAAATCGAATCCGTGCTAATGGATAATGTTCGTTTAAACATTTCGGATTTAAACATCCATGACCGGCTTGACTCAACGAATAACCATTTGATCAACCTTGCTAAAAGCGCAGCCCGGTCCGGAACGGTTTGTTTGGCTGAGTTTCAAACTGCAGGTAAAGGCCGGCGAGGCAGGTCTTGGGTATCGCCGTTCGGTTCAAATATTTACCTATCGCTCTTGTGGCACTTTCACAACGGCCCCTCTGCTATTTCAGGCTTGAGTCTTGCTGTCGGCGTTTCCGTGATCAGGGCCTTGGCATCCTTAGGTTTATCCGGTATCGGTTTAAAATGGCCGAACGATATTTATTGGCAGGAACATAAATTAGGCGGGATACTCATCGAAGTGACCGGAGAGACTCATGGGCCTTGCGCGGCTGTGATCGGTATTGGGTTGAATATTTATATACCGGATCGTGAAGCGGCAATGATCGATCAAGCTTGGATTGATTTAACTCGGATTATGGGAGGGATATCCATTTCGAGAAATCGTTTAGCCGGAACGCTGTTGAATGAATTATTGCCGGTACTTGCCGATTATGAAAACCATGGCTTAACACCTTACTTAGATGAATGGCGAACTTATGATTGCCTGGAAGGGCGTCCTGTCGTTATCTATCATGGCGATTCTGCAATAACAGGCAATGCTGGAGGAATCGACAATAATGGCTTGTTTTGTTTAATGACTGCCGACGGCAAAGCCTGTTGTTTTGCATCCGGCGAAGTAAGTTTTAGCAAGAATTGACCGAATGGACTTATTGGTCGATATAGGTAACTCTCGTGTAAAGTGGGGATATAACGATATTCGTTTAGAACCGGGAGTGCCTGTTATTCATCAAGATAGTGATTTTGAAGTCCGGTTGTTTTCGATTTGGCGAACCTTGCCGAAATCGCCGCAACGTATGGCTATTTCCTGCGTGGCTTCGAAGACCGTTCTAGATCAGGTTAAGACAATTGCTCTAGACTTGTGGCCCTCGTTGTCCATAATCCAAGCTCATTCCGTAGCCGAAGCGTATGGTGTTCGAAATGCTTATGAATTTCCGGAAAAACTGGGCGTGGATCGTTGGTTGTGCCTGATAGCGGCTAGGCATTATTGGTCGGAACCGGTATGTATCGTCGATTGCGGGACAGCCATTACCATTGATGCGATGGACCGAAACGGTTGTCATTTGGGAGGGCTTATCTGTCCGGGTTTAATCCTTATGAAGCAATCTCTGTCAAATGGCACGGCCAATTTACAGTTTTCCGCACAAAGCGGTTTGCCGAACTTGGCTCGAAATACGAGCGATGCTATTGATAATGGCGCCCTTTATGCCGTTATCGGTTTGATCAAGAGCGTGATAGCAGATTTAAACAAGCCTGTTAAGGATGTAGCCGTAAATAACTCCCCCATTTTACAGAGAGATCGGTTGCTTGATTGGCTGGTGTCGGCGGCAGAGAAAGCTGTCGCCAAGCCTACACGAACGTATTCACGGCGTCCTGTTAAGCGAGTTGCCGAACCCTCAAAAAAGGTCATAGTTCCAGGGTGTTATTTATCACAAAATCCTAAGTTAGTTTTAACCGGTGGAGACGCGGGCGATATTGCCCCTCATCTTGATAATGTATCTTGTGTTGTACCGGACTTGGTCTTAAAAGGCTTGTCATTGATTCTCGCGGAATAAGCTATGAAACTATTGGCCTTATTGCTAATAATACTCAATATCACTTTTTTTTTATGGCAATATCATTCCGGCGCTATTTCATTGGAGCGTGATGTTCTCATCGATACAGCGGACACAGGACAGCAAATTACCTTAATTTCGGAACTAAACGACTCATCGAGCCTTAAGCAAGCGCGATCCGGGTTATTATGGTGTGCTGCCGGTACGGCGATTGAACAATCGATTCGCAGTGCTATATTCGTTTCAGATTTTAGTTTAGCGCCTTCTTCGGGGGCAAGATCCGATTTGCTTCTAGCCGAATGGCTCGATGTGCATTTCGTTTCACATCAAATGTCTCCAACGCGGCCAAAAGAATCACCCTCCATTATCGCTTCCAACGATGCCTCGATAGCCTTGACTAAGGAAACTCCAACACCCCCAAAAACCAATATTTCGGATGAAACTAATCGTCATGCCAGCCAAGTGATTGAGCGAACAGAAATTGACGCCGCAAACGGTCTGCTTGTTAAAAAACAAGAAATTCTGCCCAAAAAAAATAAGGTCGACTCTAGTATGTGTTATGAGGCCGGGCCGTTTGATACGATGCAGCAATTTTACAGCTGGCGAAAACAGACGGGCATCAATTCCGCTTCGATCAAATCTGTGAGAAGGGAAGAGCAAAAGATTAGCGATTACATGGTGTACTTGCCGGCCGGTGAAACTTATGAACAATCATTGGCAAATGTTGAACTTTTGAAACAAAAAGGAATTACCGATTATTGGCTGTTCCGGAAAGGCGAAGTTAAAGGAGATATTTCATTAGGTGTTTTTTCTAGCGAAATTAGAGCGGAGACTTATAAAAAACAATTGGCAACCAAAAATCTGGACGCTTTAATTAAACCTCGCTATAAAAAAGCTCAACGAATTTACGCTCATATTCATATCAAACAGGAATACGAAGACAATTTGATTATCATCCGCGACCGATGGCAGAAAACGCATCCTGACTTTGCCATCAAGGTCAATAACAGCTGTGTTTTTAATTGAAAAAAGCGCTTTAGCCCCCTGCTTCTACCATAGAAAATTGTAAAGGAATCAACATTCCTTCTAGCGATAATCGCAGGATCATAGAGCCGCAGATCATATTTCGTTAGCAATCGGGCTTTAACTGAGCTTGATACAGCGTTAGAATAGCCCTTCTAAAATTATTGTGATAGTTAAGGTAAAGTTAAGGATTTAATTTATTGACTTTAATCATTACGAATAATACCTATAATTAAATCGTACCGATTTATTCTCCTGATTAATTATCGCTTGCACATGAAAAAAATGTTTAAAAATTTGTTCGCTGTAATCGCCATGGTTACGTTAATGTTCACGGTATTTTCCGTAAACGCGTCAGGAAAAAACTTATCTCTAAAGTCATCGGCAGCGATTGTCATGGATCAAGAAACGGGAATGATTCTTTACGAAAAAAAATCGCAAAATGTCATGCCTATCGCTTCCATTACCAAATTGATGACGGCAATGGTGTTGCTTGATTCCAAGCCTAACTTAAATAAATCCATTACGATTTCGAAACAGGATATCGACACATTACGTCACAGTCGTTCGCGTTTACCTGTGGGAACAAAATTAACACTAAAGGAAATGATGAGGTTGGCGCTGATGTCGTCCGATAACCGTGCGGCTTCCGCTTTATCCCGGTCCTATCCCGGCGGTAAACCCGCTTTCGTCAAGGCCATGAATCGTAAGGCGCGAGCTCTCGGATTAAAAAAAACTCGTTTTCGCGATCCTACCGGTTTGTATACTGAGAATAAGTCAACAGCGAGGGATTTAGCCAAGCTTGTCGCCTACGCGACTAAATACCCATTGATTAGAACGATGACGACCACAGAAAGTCATACTCAAAAAGTCGGCAAGCAATTGCTTAAATATAATAATACCAACATTCTGACTAAAAATCCTAATTGGAAAATCGGTCTATCGAAAACCGGTTTTATCAATGAGTCCGGCAAGTGCCTCGTCATGCAAACCTGGATAAATAACAGGCCAACGATCGTTGTATTACTCAATTCATGGGGTCAATTGACGCCGGTTGGCGATTCTAATCGAATCAAAGAATGGATGAGCGGTATTTCGGTGGCCGAGTTACAAAAAAGAGGGTGATTCATCCGCTTCTAATTGTATATGTCGATAAACATTAACGTATTCAAGCGCCTTTTTATAGGCATGTCATTCTGTTTATTGTGTTCTTGTCAGCTTTTGCGCGGGCCGGATACGATATCCTCACTCGAATTTTCACCGATTAGGGAATTTCCTTTATTCGATGGTCAAACAATTATTGGTGTTGCTGCGCAAATAGAAACTGATGAACAAGATTCTTTGCTGGTAATCGGTCGGCATTTCGGTTTGGGGTATGATGAAATAACCCGAGCCAATTCTAACCTAGACCCATGGTTACCGGAGCCGGGCAGTAGAGTACGTTTGCCATTGAGATTCATTATTCCCAAAGCGCCTCGAAAAGGTGTTGTGTTGAATTTAGCGGCTAAGCGACTTTTTTTATACAACAAAAAAAACGGTCATAAAGTGCTGACCTACCCAGTCGGTATCGGCCGGGAAGGATGGGAAACGCCACAAGGCTTGACCCGAATTACTGCGAAAACTGCGAAGCCTAGTTGGACGGTTCCCGAATCGATTCGACGCGAGCATGCCAAAAAAGGCGATCCTTTGCCTAGAGTTGTCCCCGCTGGCCCGAACAATCCGCTTGGGGACTATGCTTTACGATTAGGTTTTCCCGGTTATCTGATCCATGGCACCAATAAACCCTATGGCGTCGGCATGGAAGTAAGTCATGGTTGTGTTCGGCTATATCCTGAAGATATTGCAAAGCTATTTCGGCATGTCACTGTCGGCTCACAGGTCAGGATTGTTAATCAGCCTTTCTTAACCGCATGGGATGGCGACACGCTTTTTTTGCAAGCTTATCCGCCTACGGATAAAGATCCGAAACAAGTCAATCGACTTGTTCAGGACTTGATGGCGCGCTTGCAAAAAATTGAACAAGAATCCGGTCAACCGATCGATTGGGATAAAGTTCAGGCGGCAATCGATCGTTCCGATGGCGTTTTAACACCTATTTTAAATGACGATACAGATGATTTTTATTTGACCATATCGCGTCCCTCGATCAAGTTTAATCGGCCGATTCCCAAGGCAATCGATGCCGATGCATGGAAACTGAGCGTGGCAACATTGCCAAATGAGAAGCAAGCTCGTCAATTCGCAGCCATGCTGAATCATCAAGGTCCTCCAATTCCAGCGCATGCCTTTGCTACAAACGTGATTGCAGGGCCTTTCTCTAGCTCTCAAGATGCGGCTTCGGCAAAAAAACGCTTGCTATCGGAGTTTTCGATTACCTCGCAAGTCATGGAGCCCGGTAAAATGGTCGAAATTCCTCAGGCATCTCAAGAAAACACTATTTTTACTAATCTACTGACTTTTTTCGATTGATACCAGTCGGTTAATTCACCCATTTTGATCATTCTTCCCCGTATTTAGAGGATGAGAAGTAGGTTCGTCGAGAAATCCAGCACCACCAACTCCTCATATATACGTTAATATCGGTATCAAGCTAGAAATTAAGATACCAATTGATTGAAATGATGTGACTCATAAAATCTTGAGCAGTGGCTTTATAGATATATTGATTCATATAGCCGATTTCGGTTCTGATGTGCTCATCAAAATTATACCCAATGCCGGCGAAGGCTCGGTTTTGATCGAAACCGTTCACAGATTTCCAATCAGTTTTATTAATGTCGATAAAAACTTCGTTAGTCGCGACCAAGCTAAAGTTAGGTGCAAAAGTCAAAGGCAGTGATATTTTAAACAATTGACGATAACGCCATCCGACATCGTTACCGATTTGCATAAACCGTTGTTCTAATCGGCTACGACTGCTGAATGTTCCGAAAGAAAACGGTTGATTCCATAACAGTTGCTGCCAAATGCGATGTTCATCGAAGGGCTCACTTACAAAGGGTTCTTCGGTCGGTATAAACGCATAACCAAGCCACATAGTCAGTGTTTCACTGAGCGCATAGCCTAAACCGGTTCGCAGCATACCTTGCGAAACTTGCGACGTGTCGTTGCCGAATCGACCCTGGCCCTCCAGCCAATATCGGTACTTTGAAAGATCGGGATCGATTGCATCTAGGCTTCCAATAGCCGTAACAGTGCCCCAAGTTTGAAAATCTTCCTTAGGGCCGGCAATCAGATCATTGCCATGAAAGAAACAGAATACTAATAATAAACTAGATAAACCTAAATAATATTTTTTTAACATTCCTGTATTTACCGTGAGTGATGATGACGCCATATTATGGCGATGATGAAAGTTCATACCCTTTTTGAGTCGAACTTCGGCGCGACACGCTAGAAAATGCCTTAATACGCATCCATCTGGCTCTGATTATACCTTTCGCACTTCAAATTTCGGCAGTGCCTAAGGAGAGGCACAGGGGGCTGGCAAAGAGTCTACATGGACGTATTCACGGCGTCCTTTGGCGGGCCCCAGTGCCGAATTTTGATCTACGAAGGATATTTTGTTAAGAGTCATTTATTGAACATCGCGCGAAGGCATAAAGCATAAAATTTAGTCCGATAAATAATATTCAATCGTTGAAACGACTCGTATTTTTTTTATATGCGGATTGTTCGTATCGCGAGGTTCGATAGAAAATTGTCCTTGTGACGCTCGTTTAATCTTGCCGAGTTTGCTGCTGGAGTCTTCGGCAAATTTTTCTGCGACTTCACGGGCTTTGGTGGTCGCCTCTTCAATCATCTCAGGTTTTATTTGATTGAGTTGCGTAAATAAGAACTCGGTTCGATTTTGGTAATCCTGCGCCGTAAAGACAATGCCTTTTTTACCCAATTCCAGTAAACCGTTCATAGCGGAACGTACCTGATCCACATTGGTAGAGTAAACTGTGACGGTTTGTATCGCACTGTATCTGAATTCGACTTTTCCGCTATTTTGATAACTTTGCGCAGACTTATCGGTAATGGAGGGTGTTGAGACAGAGACTTCAACTTCAGCAACACCGGTTTTTTTCAGAAAAGCTTTGATCGTTTCTGTGTTTTTTTCAAGAGCCTCGTAAAGTAAGCTAAGCTCGTTATC
Source organism: Methylotuvimicrobium sp. (assembly GCF_050611805.1). Lineage (NCBI taxonomy): Bacteria > Pseudomonadati > Pseudomonadota > Gammaproteobacteria > Methylococcales > Methylococcaceae > Methylotuvimicrobium > Methylotuvimicrobium sp. The sequence goes on along the minus strand of NZ_JBNGHF010000046.1, from coordinate 1,482 downwards.
CGCAACCGTAAATTGAATCGGCCATATCACGATATCAGCAGGAAATTCTCGTTCCGACAATCCTTTAACAGTGACGCTACGTTCAAATTCTTTGAATTTAATCGCGGCATGGCTCAGTAAGTACCCCAACGAGAACAATCCTAAAAATAAAAAAAGCCCTATGATAAAGGCACTGATCGGTTTCTTTTCGTCCATTATTTGTTCCTCGCTGCTCGCTTCATTGGTAAAGTATGCCTAAGGCATTGCATTTTGCCAAGTCGAGTCAAGCTTTAATCGAATCACGACATCATGCAAAGTACCCTGCATGCTCCTGAAAATATTACATTACGGCGAATGATTCCAAATGGATTATCGTAAAAATAGCAGTTGAGAGCCTAAAGCTACCGTTCACCCTGAGCCTGTCGAAGGTGAACGGTAGCTTTAGGCTTCACCAAGCCGGTGAAAGTGTTGCAGACCCTTCATGCTTCGACTTTACTCAGCACGAATGGTCTACGACCTATGCCAACTTCTCTTTTTAGGATTACACCAACTCATCCATGGAGGCTTGACGGCAGCTTTCCCTGCCGCCGACACCTGCCAATCGAGCAACCAAACCCTCCGTAAAATAGGAAAGTTATTTACGACCAAATCCTAAGATCGTTTATAAGCTTTTTCAATAAGTCATATATACCTTTCGCACTTCAAATTTTGGCAGTGCCTTAGGAGGGGCCAGCATGGAGCTGGCATAGAGCCTACAGGGACGTATTCACGGCGTCCTTTGACGGGCACCCCGGTGCCGAAAATGTGTATCGAGGCGTGCGGCAGTAGCCATTATTGGGCTAGTGTTAATGGCCAATTAAACAGGGCCATGAAGTGATGTTATTGAACGCGAAGTTTGTCATGAGCTTCGTGGTCGGCAATAAGAATGATTTTAACGATACCCAAGCGATTTTTGATGCGGTGAGCCGGCCCAATAAGCGGGTGGTGGCGATCAAAACCGAGATATAGCAAGATATGCAACTGCTTCATAATCTACGGCAGGATCTGGTCAAACGACGAACTGCTGTAGTGAATCAGATTCGTGGAGCCTTGCTGGAGCGCGGTATTGCCATTCATAAAGGGGTCGATCAAGTCAGAAAACAATTGCCTGATATTTTAGAAGATGCCGAGAACGGACTGACAGCGCTGTGTCGAGAGCTGATTGCGGAGCAAGCTGAGCGGTTGAGAGAATTGGATAAGGCGATTAAGGAGCAAGACACACGGCTGGGCAGGCTCAGTCAAGCCGATGCATTAAGCCGGCGCATGCTGGATGTTCCCGGGGTGGGTCCGATCACCGCCACGATTGTGGCATCTGATATCGGGGACGGCAAAGGCTATGCCAGTAGCCGAGATTATGCGGGAGTCTGGGCCTGGTTCCCGCGCGGTGGTCAAAAACTGTGCTGACAAAACGGATCAACTCAGCCGGTGGCTGCAGGCCTTGGTCGAGCGCCGCGGCTTTAACAA
>NZ_JBNGHF010000045.1:0-35204 GCF_050611805.1 Methylotuvimicrobium sp. | reverse complement strand
TTACCGCTTACCGCTTACCGCTTACCGCTTACCGCTTACCGCTTACCGCTTACCGTGCATGGTACCTGCGGTTTGGGCATTGGGCATAAAAAAGGCCGTATTCGATGAATACGGCCTTTTTGGGTTCGGTAATCGGGTGAGCGATTAACGTTTGGAGTATTGAGGACGTTTTCTGGCTTTATGCAAGCCGACTTTTTTACGTTCTACTATGCGTGCGTCGCGAGTGACGTATCCTGCTTTTCTAAGGGAGGGGCGCAGCGCTTCGTCGTATTCCATCAACGCTCGGGCAAGTCCGTGACGTATTGCGCCGGCTTGACCGGAAGGTCCGCCGCCTTTGACGATGACATTGATATCGAATTTGTCGGTCATATCAACGCATTCTAGCGGTTGGCGAGAAATCATTTGGTCGGTTTTCCGTCCGAAATATTGCTCGATGCTTTGACTGTTGATAGTGATTTTACCGGTTCCGGAGGTTGCGTAAACGCGCGCTATAGCGCTTTTACGACGGCCTGTTCCATAATACTGAGCTGCTGCCATGATCTACCCGCTTAAATTTCTAAAACTTTCGGCTGTTGAGCCTGATGATCGTGTTCAGGACCCGCATAAACTTTCAATTTCTTGAACATTGCGCGGCCCAATGGATTTTTTGGTAACATGCCTTGCACGGCTGTATTGATAATACGGTCTGGGAAGGTTTGTCTGAGTTTGCCTAAGTTAACGGATTTCATATTCCCGATATAACCTGTGTGGCGGTAATATATCTTGTCTTTTTCTTTATTGCCGGTCACTGCGATTTTTTCAGCGTTAACGACAATGATATAGTCGCCGGTATCGACGTGCGGTGTGTATTCGGGTTTGTGTTTTCCGCGAAGACGGCGCGCAATTTCAGTGGCAAGCCGACCTAGCGTCTTCCCTTCTGCATCAACTACGTACCAATCGCGCTTAACTTCTGCTGGCTTTGCACTAAAAGTTTTCATCGTTACTGTTTATTCTGTTAGGACCCAATAAAAGACTGGGGATGTTACTAGAGTCGCTAGGTTTTTTCAAGTTTATTTATTGTTTCTGAAGGTTAACCTATGCGCTGTCTTACTTTGGGCTTTGTTTTTCTATAGCTTGATATTCAATGCGTGTAATTTACGGTATAAATGCGTCCGTTCCATGCCGATGATCGAAGCGAGTTTGGCAACGCTGCCGCCGGATTTTTCGAAATGGTATTCGAGATAGGCTTTTTCGAAGTGTTCCCGTGCCTCTTTCAGCGGCAAGTTATAAAACTCCGGTACCAACGAGCTGCCGCTGGTTTGTTCGACCACTGCGCCCAATGCGCCTTTGACTTCGTCGAGTTCCATATCGTCGCCGACGCCGAGTATCATCAAGCGTTGAACCAGGTTTTTCAGTTCGCGCACATTGCCGGGCCAACTGTAATTCCTTAAATAATTTTGGGCCGCCATTGAAAATTTTCGAAACGGTAGCTTTTCCTGATTCATGAAATGATCGACATAGAACCCGAGCAGAGCCGGTACATCCTCGCTATGTTCGCGTAGCGGCGGAATTTCCATCGTGACTTCGTTGAGCAAATAATACAAATCCCGTCGAAACCTGCCTGCCTTGACTTCTTCTTCGAGCGAGACTCGGGTCGAGGTGACGATCCTGACGTCGACGCTGACCGATTGGATGCCTCCGCTACGCAAAAAGGATCGAGATTCCAATGCGCTGAGTAGTCTTAATTGCGATTCCTTGTCCATGCCGGCGATTTCCGAAAGGAACAAGGTTCCGCCGTGAGCCTGTTCCAGCAACCCCGGCATCACTTTGCCGTTTTCTTCCTTGCCGAAAAATTCGATTACCGAGTTTTCAGGGGAAAGACTACCGACCGCGACGTCGACAAACGGCCAGTCCCGTCGTACGCTATTGTTATGTAGATAACGCGCATAGAGTTCTTTACCGACACCGGCATCGCCGACGAACAGGACGCGGGTATCGTGTTGCGCGAGACGCTTCAGTTGTTCTTTAATTCGGGCAACCGTTGCGCTTTTCCCGACCGGTTCGAAATCCAATGTTTGGTATGCCTTCGGAACAGGCAGTTCGGTTTGCAATTGACGCGATTCAAGTGCCCGCTCGACGATCAACAATAATTTGGCCAGAGACAACGGTTTTTCAAGATAGTCATAAGCGCCTAGTCGCGTGGCTTCAACGGCGGATTCGACTGATCCGTGACCGGACATCATCACCACCGGCGAGGCAAAACCGCCTTCGGCGATCCATTCCTTAAGGAGCGTTATCCCGTCTGTGTCGGGCATCCAGATATCCAGTAAGATCAAATCCGGGTTTTTTTCGTTCTTTAATCGCCTAGCTTGGGCTGCGTTTTCAGCGGTTCTGACTTCGTAGCCTTCGTCTTCCAGGATTTCATGAACCAGTCGACGAATATCCGGTTCGTCGTCGACCACTAAGATGTGTGCTGCTTTTGCATTCATAATTTAAGTAAGTAATAACGTTATACGGCTGGGAGTTGGATCACGAAGCCCGCCCCGGCTTTATAACCTGTATCGATCCAAATGGCTCCGCCGTGTTCCTCGATAATTTTTTTGACGATGGCGAGTCCTAAGCCGGTACCTTTTGCCTTGGTTGTCACGTAAGGTTCGAATATTTTATCCAAATGTTCTTCTTTAATGCCTAGGCCGTCATCATGAAAAGCCATTTCGACGAACCGGGCATTATTTTTAAATCGGTTAGACACTGTGATTTTTACGTTGCCATTTTTTTCAGTGGCTTCTAAGGCGTTTTTTATCAGGTTGTGCAGAACCTGTCGAATACTGATTCGGTCAGCGTTGATCATCATAATCTCTTCTTCGACCGAAGTGGTAAATTTCGCACCGCCCTGTGAGGCGTAAAGGGCTAGAACTTCCTGTATTAGAGACGGCAGGTTGATGTGCTCGGTTTGCTTTTTAGAGACTCTGGCATACTCGGAGAAATCATCCACCATTTCTTTCATCGCTTCGACTTGCTGGACGATGGTTTCGGTGGAGCGCTGTAATATCGCAAGCGATTTTGGTTGCAATTCATTGGCGAGCTTGTGTTGCAGGCGTTCGGCCGATAGTTGTATTGGCGTTAGCGGATTTTTGATTTCGTGAGCCAGGCGCCGGGCGACTTCACCCCACGCGGCATTTTTTTGCGCTTGTATTAGGTCGGTGACATCGTCGAACACGACGACAGCTCCTATGCTACGGCCTTCGGGCGAGTAGAGCGGGGTTCCTCTGCATAACAGTTCTTGCAGGCCGTTGGGACCCAGGAAGGCGATGCGTTGCTCCCAAATATCCTCGGCATTTTCAAGCAAATGTTGAATTTTTCGCAAAGGATCGGCTAAATCCGAGTGCTCTTTTGACAAGTCCAACAAAGTTTGCCCGTAAAATCCGCTGACTTGTAGATGAAAGATACGGTAGGCGGCCTGGTTGGCCGTGCGGATTCTAAAATCCTTGTCAAAACTTATCACGCCGGCCGTCAGGTTGGCTAGAATTGTTTCCAGATAAGCGCGTTGATTCTCCACTTCGATGCCGGCCAGACGGGTTTCGTCGCGGGCCTTGGCGATACGTTGGGCCATGTCGTTGAACGAGATAACCAGAAACCCCAAGTCGTCCTGGGTCAGAACCGGAAGCTGTTGGTTGTAATGGCCCGCTGCGATAGCTTGCGTGCCTTTGACTAGCTCCTTGACCGGCGCGACGATGTTTCTGATGCTGATAAATGCGACCCAGATCGCCGCTAATAGACTCATCAACAATACCAGCGATAAGGCTAGCGAAAAGCTTAGTTTCAACGAATCCCGTAGAAAATTCATTTCCTGGTAGCGCACGAATGCGAATTCGACCGAATCGGCTAGGTCCATAATTCTAAGCGGGATCGGGTACAATGCCTGAAGATATTGAATGTCTTGAGTACTGACAGCGACGATGACGTGTACCCGCAGCTGTTCTTCCTTGGTCGAGTCGAGCGCGACATAATGGTCGTTGCGGCGCACGTTCAGCCAGGCATGTTCGTCGGGAAGATGAGGGATAATATCGCCGGGGTTGATGCTGCTCGAAGCAATGATGCGACCTTGCCTGGAAAACAAAGTCATTTCTGCTGCACCGGCTTGGGCGCGTATTTTTTCCAGGTCGTCCATGCGTTGCGTTTCGGACTTGGTTTCGTACAGTTGGTCGACGAGTTGCTGTGTCTGCCGTAAATGCCAGCGCATCCGTTGGTCAAGGGAGGCTTGGCTGAGTTCAAGCGAGTCCTCCATCGCCCGGTCGATTTCGACATTGAACCAACTATCGATACCCTGATGTAAAAATTGCATCGAAAAGAAAAAAACGATGCTGGCGGGCGCCAGCGCCAATAGTACGAACAGCGAGACCATGCGAATCGTTAGCTTAGACCCTGCTTCGCGTTTTTTGAGCTGTTGGGTAAGCGAGACGATGTTGACGCCAATCAACCCCAACAAGACGACCGAGCCCAGTGCATTGATAATCAGCAAAGATGAATACATCTCGTTGAGTTGCGAGGATTCTTGGGTTGCCGAACTCATTAATTGCAAAGACAGCAAAACCAATCCGAACAGCACCGCAATTAACGGGGCAAGGGGAAATCTCATTTTTGCACGGGCCATTGTAACCAATCGCTTGATAAATACCACTGCGGGTTGATGTATGCGGCGGGGCGTAGCGGCAAGGGTAGTGCTTCGCGGTCGAAACGAGTCTTGACGCCGACCTGATAGCTTTCGTCCTCAGCGATATCGCCTTCATTGAGTACGGCAATGTTACGAATTGTCGACATGCCGGCTAATGCCGCGGAAAGCGATGCATAACTCGTGCTGTCCGAGGAAGTGATATTAGTGACTCGGTAGTGGTTTAATAAGGCGTGATATTGAATGCGGTAACGAATTTTGAAATCGACCAGGGTTTTATTCCAAATCCAAGTACGTTCGCGAACGACTTTAATCAACACGTCCCAGTATAAAGGAATGCCTTTTTGCAGTGCTTCGCGAGCGGTTTGAGTCAATTGATAGTGGATATCTGCGGATAAGTAATATTGGCCGTCTCTCAATGCGAAGTCGATACTTCGGACTTCAATCTTCGAGTCGTCCGCGTGAAGAAAAGCCGGTCGAGCCAGTAGTCCGGCGAGTAGCGCGATCCATAAGCCTATCGAAAGTAGGCGGTTAGTGCTTACGAATACGCGCATAATAAAATCCGTCCATTGCCTGACTGCCGGTCAATATTTGCCTGCCATGTGGTCTTGCCATGCCCCAGTTAAAATCAATAGGCCATTCCGTAGCATCTTGGTGATGATTTAAAAACCTTCGGATTTGTAGTTCATTCTCTTCCTTCAAAATCGAACACGTCGCATAAACCAGTAAGCCGCCCGGGGCTAACAAAGGCCATATGGCTTCGAGGATCTTTTGCTGGAGTAGTTGTAATGGGGCTATATCGCCGGGTTTGCGCAGTAATTTTATGTCCGGATGTCGGCGTATTACCCCAAGTGCTGAACACGGCGCATCGAGTAGAATGCGGTCGTACCGAACACCATCCCACCAGTCGTTAGGTTGGGAAGCGTCCGCGACAATGCATTCGGCATCGAGCCTCAAGCGCCGTAAAGTATCTCGGACTTTTTGCATGCGATTGGCATCGATGTCGATCGCCGTGAGCCCGAATAAATTCGCTTGCATTTCCAGAATATGTGCTGATTTGCCGCCGGGGGCAGCACAGACATCGAGCACTCGTTGGTTCGGTTTTAGGTCCAGTAATCCGGCCGAAAATTGCGCAGCGAGGTCTTGTACCGAAACTAAGCCTTCGGAAAATCCAGGCAATTGTTCGACCGGGACCGGCCGCTCAAGGATGAGCGCGGAAGGGCACTCGGAAGTCTCGATTGCACCGAGTTGGGCGGCGGCTAGTAGCTCTTTATACTCGGGTCGGCCGATGCGTGCTGAATTGACGCGCAGAGTCATTGGTGCCTGAAGGTTGTTTTCAATCAATAGGTGTCTGGCTTGTTCCGGCCAATTTGAGCCGATCGTATCGATTAGCCACTGCGGATGATTGCTTGCCGCTACCGGGTCGTTGTCGGCCAGCGATTGTAATTCATCTCTGCGTCTTTGGTAGTTTCTCATGATGGCGTTGAGCATCGGTTTTGCCCAAGCTTTTTTTCGCGGAGCTGCCGAAACCGTTTCGGAAACTGCGGCATGGGCTTTAACGCGCATGTATTCGAGCTGATAAAGACCGATAATGGCTAAGGCCTTGATCTCATCGTCTTTAATTGGTTTATTCAATAATTGTCCGAGCAGAAAGTCGAGCCGGTAAAATTCACGAATGACACCATAGCATAGCGCTTGAACGAAAGCCTTGTCATTGGCCGACTCGATCGCGCCGGTCGATTGTTCGAGGGCTGCGGTTAGCGATTGGCCTTCCTTCAATACCCGGCTCACAATCCGGGCCGAGAGGTTTCTTAGGTTCACAGAGGATTAACCCAGGCTTTGCGCAGCTACATCGTGCGCATTCATAAAGGCGGAGGCAGATATGCGTTTGCCGCCGGGTAGTTGGACTTCAAGCAGGCGGAGCAATCCGTCGCCGGTGGCGACTTCAAGGTGTTTGCCGTTTTTGAGCAGCGTACCGGGTTCCGCATCGGTTCGACCGCCGAGCGGTTCGGCTAGCCAGATTCGTAAAACTTGATCTTTATAGTTCGTTTGAGCGACCGGCCACGGATTGAAGCCTCTGATTTTTAGATCCAATTGTTCGGCAGATTCGTTCCAGTTTAGATTCGCTTCGCTTTTTTCCAGCTTCGCGGCATAAGTGACTTGGCTTTCATCCTGTTTTTCCGGATGTAGCGTATTATCTTCAATATCCGGTAAAACTTTGCTCATGCCGAGCGCACCCAGTTTAGCCAAGTTGTCATGCAGATCGCCCGCCGTGTCTTTGGGGGTAATACGATATTCTTCTTTATGTAGCATGTCGCCGGCATCCAATTTGAGCGCCATGTGCATGATCGTGACACCGGTTTTTTCGTCGCCAGCGATCAAGGCTCTTTGAATCGGCGCGGCGCCGCGCCAGCGCGGTAGTAATGAAGCATGTACGTTGATGCAGCCGAATGTCGGCAAATCCAGCACCCTCTGCGGCAGAAGCATGCCGTAGGCGACCACGATCAGCAAATCCGGTTCGAACGCCGCCAGTTGTTGAAAGTGATGATCGGGTTTAAGAGATTCCGGCTGTAAAACCGGAATGCCGGATTGTATAGCCAGTTCCTTGACAGGGCTTGGTTTCAATTGCCGTCCGCGTCCTGCGGGGCGATCGGGTTGAGTATACACCGCGCAAATTTGATGGTTTGAGTCAATCAGCATGCGTAGCGTAGGCACGGCAAATTCAGGGGTGCCGGCGAAAACGATTTTCATGAGGCTTTTTGTTCCAATCGATGAATTTTATTCAGTTTCTTTTTAATCATTTGGCGTTTCAGCGGCGAAATATAATCGACGAACAACTTGCCTTCTAAGTGATCCATTTCGTGTTGCACACAGACAGCTAACAGATCCTCGGCTTCGAATTCAAATGATTCGCCGTCGCGATTGAGGGCGCGTACTTTGATGTGTTCAGCGCGTTTGACTGTTTCGAAAAAACCGGGAACCGACAAACAACCTTCTTCGGTTTCTTCGATGCCGTCCTTAGCAAGGATTTCAGGATTGATTAGACACAGCGGAGATTTCTTCTCCTCGCTGACGTCAATTACAATGACTCGCTTGTGAACGTTGACTTGAGTCGCGGCCAAACCGACGCCGCGTGCTTCGTACATGGTTTCGAACATATCGTCGACGAGTTTTCCGATATCGGCATCGACCGTTTCGACCGGAGTCGCCTTTTTACGCAAGCGCTCATCAGGGAACTCGAGTATAGTTAGAATGCTCAACAATTTCTCCACTATCATATTACAATTTTACAATGCTGGAATTTTATATGAATTCATCTAAACTTTGAATTCAGACAGCATATATTTCGCGCTGCCGCTTTTGCGGCTTCGATAGCAATGCGATTTTGTTCGGTAACAAGGCCTGAAAACAGACGTTAAGCTAAGCTATGTAACTGTTTTCGTAATGCTTCCGTTCCGCTCCTGATCATGCCCTCTACCTACATTCATGTCGGTAACGCCGCTATCGGTCGCAAGAGCGCTTCAGAAAACCGCTCTTGCGACCGCGCACAGTATATTTTCAGATTACCGGATCTCTAGTTTCAGGAACTCTCTATGGCTTTTCGACAAATTTTTGGATTGATCGTTTCGTTAGCAGTTAGCATAACCGGTTGGACGCAGGAAATAGAAGTCAATCCTTCGCACCCGGGCCAATATACCGTAGTTAAGGGCGATACATTGTGGGATATTTCGGGAAGATTTTTGCGAAAACCTCATCAATGGCCTTTAATTTGGGAAGGTAATCCACAAATCGATAATCCGCATTTGATTTATCCGGGCGATACCATTTATTTTTCCGAAGTCGATGGTAAGCCCCGCTTAAGTTTGTCGCCATCCGAATTCACTGGTAATTTAGGCTCGTCAAGAGAAGTTAAGTTCTATCCTCGTATTCGTGAAATGGATCTCGTCGACGCGATCGAGTTAATTCCTTCCGAAAAAATTGCCAAATATTTGGCCTCGCCGCGAGTAGTTGGGCAGGATGATTTGGAAAACTCGCCTTATGTCATCGATTTCGCAGGCGAACATCTAGTCGCGGGCCCGGGCGATCGTGTTTATGTTCGTGCGATCAAAAAGCCGGAAAGCTTGACCTATACGATTTATCGTAAAGGCGATACTTTCGTCAGTGCCGAGACCAAAGAAGTTTTGGGTTATGAAGCAAAGTTTGTTGCAAATACGACGCTACAAGAGCCCGGCGATCCTGCAACGCTGCTTGTTACGCGTTCGACTAGCGAGATTCGCATGGGCGACAGGCTAATGCCGCACCAAGAAGGCGATTTTACTCTGCATTACTTTCCTAAGTCGCCGGAAACCGAAATACAAGGTAGTATTATTAGTGTGCTGGATGGCGTTACTCAAATTGGGCGCTATAATGTCGTTGCTATCGATAAGGGTGCATCGGATGGCCTGAAAGTCGGGCATGTGCTCGATATTTACAAGAAAGGGAAGTCCGTTAGAGATCCTTTTAGTAAAATAAGGAACGATACGATTCAATTACCCAATGAGTTGGCCGGAACCTTGATGATTTTCCGAACCTTCGATCGGATTAGTTATGCGTTGGTAATGGATGCGCGTCAAGCGATTCACATATTAGATAAAGTTCAAACCCCCTGAAAAATTTTCAAATTTCCTTCGATATCAAATACTGGCTTGCCTTATTGCGCACGCCGGGTTTTGGCTGTCGGTCGTTTCTTAAAACGCTCGATAGCCATACTCCTCAGCAATTGTTTTCCGAGTCAAGCAGTGGATTGGCCGCTCTCGGGCTAAAGGATTCGGTCGTTCAAGCGATACGCAATCCCGATTGGACAACGGTAGAGCAAGATTTGCGTTGGTTGGAGCAACCTGGGCATTTGGCGGTGACTTTAGCCGACCCTTGTTATCCAACGCAGTTAAAAGAAATCGCTGATCCGCCGCCACTATTGTTTATTAGAGGAAATCCGGATATTTTGGCGTTTCCGCAAATAGCGATCGTAGGTAGTCGAAATCCTTCCCATTTAGGTGTCGAAACCGCCACCGAATTTGCTAAAGCCTTGGCAAGAGAAGGCTTTGTGATCACCAGCGGATTGGCTTTGGGTATCGATGCCGCCGGGCATCAAGGCGCCTTGCAAGCTCAAGGTTACACGATTGCCGTAGCGGGGACCGGCTTAGATAGAGTGTATCCGGCGCGTCATAGAGCATTGGCGACTGAAATTGTGAATCATGGGGCAATGATTTCAGAGTTTCCTCCCGGGACTGGGGCGAAAGCCGATCATTTTCCTAGGCGTAACCGAATTATCAGCGGTTTGTGTATCGGACTACTAGTAGTGGAGGCGGCCAAGCAAAGCGGTTCTTTGATTACTGCGCGCATGGCTTTGGAGCAGAACCGAGAAGTGTTCGCGATTCCGGGCTCGATTCATAACCCCTTGGCAAGAGGATGTAATGCTTTGATCCGGGAGGGTGCAAAACTCGTTGAAACCGCGCGCGATATTCTTGAAGAATTAAATCAGTATAATCAGAAGGATGAAAATATTTTTACGGAATTGAGACAAACAACGCTTGACCTCGAGCAGCAAACATTATTGAATCTAATTATGTTCAGTCCCACTTCCATTGATAGTTTGGTGGAAAATACCGAATTACCGGTCGAAGTCATATCGTCGATGTTGCTGGTTTTGGAATTGCAAGGTTACGTAGAATCCGTTTCGGGAGGTTGTTATACCCGAATCAAATAAACGCCGCATGACGGCGCAGTACAGGACGTGCTGCCGTTTTTTGCCGATACCGGCTTAGAAAACGGAGGAATCGGATCGATTCCAAAAAGGAACCCCCTCACGGAGTGAAGGGGTTCCGTATAGAAACTTTTTTAAAGAAGACCCGCTATGAAAGAAAATATTTTTGATGTAATTATGTATCTGTTTGAAAACTATATGGAAGATGAGATCGATATCTTACCGGATAACGAGTTGATAAAAACAGAGTTGGAAGAAGCGGGATTCGATCAAATCGAAGTGGTCAAGGCTTTTGATTGGCTCGAATCGCTTAGCCTGCAAGGGCAGATTACGCCGACGGTACCGACCGCATTTCGGATTTTTTCCAGTCAGGAACAAGAAAAACTGGATTTGGAGTGCCGTAATTTTCTGATGTTCATTGAACACAGCGGCATCTTATCGCATGCCAACCGGGAAATCGTAATCGATCGCGCGATGGCATTAGAAAATGAAGAAATTTCACTGGAAAAATTGAAATGGATCGTACTGATGGTGTTGCTCAGTCAGCCCGACGAGGAAATCGCATTCTCAAGAATGGAGGACATTGTCTATGATCTCATCCCGGCTTACTTACACTAATCGTATTTTCCTAACTGAATGAGTAATAATCTCGTTATTGTAGAATCGCCTGCAAAAGCCAAAACCATTGAAAAATATCTCGGCAAGGATTTTCACGTGCTGGCCTCTTACGGCCATGTTCGCGACCTGATCCCGAAAGAAGGCGCAGTCGATCCCGAGCATGACTTCGCGATGAAATATGAAATCATCGATCGGAATCAGCGCCATGTTCAAGCGATAACAAAGGCTGTCAAGCAAGCTCAAGCGCTTTATCTTGCAACCGACCCGGACAGGGAAGGTGAGGCGATCTCCTGGCATTTATACGAATTGCTCAAGGATAAAAAACTGCTCAAGGATAAGCCGGTTCATCGCGTCGTTTTTCATGAGATCACCAAAAAAGCGGTCACCGAGGCGATTGCGCATCCGTCCGAACTGTCGATCGATTTGATTAATGCGCAGCAGGCGCGTCGTGCCCTGGATTACTTGGTAGGCTTTAATCTGTCGCCGCTATTGTGGAAAAAAATCCGCAGGGGTTTATCGGCAGGACGCGTGCAGAGCCCTGCATTGCGTTTGATCGTCGAACGCGAACTGGAAATCGAGGCATTCAAGAGCCGGGAATACTGGTCGATCGACGCCGATCTGAGTGCGGATGCTCAAGCCTTTAAGGCCAAATTGACGCAGTTCGACGGTGAAAAAGTCGAGCAGTTTACTATCGACAATGAGCAGCGTGCGCTACAGGTCAAGCAAACCTTGCTCGATGCTGCCGATGGTAAACTGCTGGTCGCGAAGGTCGAAAAAAAGCAGCGTAAACGTAATCCTGCGCCGCCGTTCATTACTTCGACGTTACAACAAGAAGCCGCGCGTAAACTCGGTTTTACGACTAAGCGCACGATGATGGTCGCGCAGCAGTTGTACGAAGGCATCGATATCGGTGGTGAGACGGTTGGTTTGATCACCTATATGCGTACCGATTCGGTTAATCTTGCTGCCGAAGCCATCGCCGAAATCCGCGAATTGATCGCCGAAAAATACGGCGCTAAAAATGTGCCGAAGAGCCCGCGCGAGTACAAGACTAAATCCAAAAACGCCCAAGAAGCGCACGAAGCGATACGTCCGACTTCGGCGAGACGTATTCCGGCCGATCTGCAAAAATTTTTGAGCCCCGAACAATTCAAGCTTTACGACTTGATTTGGAAACGTACGATCTCGAGCCAAATGATTCATGCGACGATTAATACCGTTGCAGTCGATCTGCATTGTGGCAATGAACGTAATGTATTTCGGGCAACCGGATCGGCGATCGCCGATCCGGGCTTCATGGCCGTGTACCTGGAAGGCAAGGACGACACTGCCGAAGGTGATGACAAAGAGAATTTTTTACCGTCACTCGAAGAAGGGCGCCCAGTACCGCTCAATGATATCATCGCCGGTCAGCATTTTACCGAACCGCCGCCGCGCTACAGCGAGGCCAGCTTGGTCAAGGCGCTCGAAGAATTCGGTATCGGTCGACCTTCTACTTATGCATCGATCATCTCGACATTGCAAAACCGCGATTATGTCACGTTGGAAAGCAAGCGCTTTTATCCGACCGATGTGGGTCGTATCGTCAATAAATTTTTGACCGAGCATTTCAATAAATACGTCGACTATGATTTCACCGCGAACCTAGAAGATGAGCTCGATGCGGTTTCGCGAGGTGAAAAAGACTGGATTCCATTGATGCGCTCTTTCTGGGAGCCTTTCAATACGCTGATTCATGAAAAAGAAGAAAGCGTACAGCGCAAGGATGTCACGCAAGAGGCGATTGATGAAAAATGTCCGGAATGCGGCAGTCCTTTGTCGATTAGGCTGGGACGGAATGGACGCTTTATCGGTTGCACCAATTATCCCGAATGTTCCTATACGCGCAACTTGAACGAAGACGCCAGTAAATCGTCCGAGCCGGAAGTCGTCGAAGGGCGCGTTTGTCCGAAGTGTGAGTCGCCGTTGGTAATTAAAACCGGACGTTACGGTAAATTTATTGGCTGCAGTGCTTACCCGAAATGCAAACACATCGAGCCGCTCGAAAAGCCGGTCGATACCGGCGTCGAGTGCCCGCAATGCAAAAAAGGCAATTTGCTTAAGCGTAAATCCAGAAACGGCAAGATTTTTTATTCCTGTTCAGAGTATCCGAAATGCAGTTATGCAATATGGAATGCCCCGGTTCAAGAAAATTGCCCGGAATGTAATTGGCCTATTTTGACACTAAAAACCACCAAGCGCCGGGGTACCGAAAAAGTGTGCCCGCAAAAGGAATGTAGTTATGCCACGCCTTATGAGGGCGATCCCGATGATGTTTTAGGGCCTAAAGGATAGTGCCGCAAAGCACTTTCCGATTACGGATTTGAGTTATACCCATATCATCATTGTAGGTCACCCCGGCGTCTCCTTAAACACTGCCGAAATTTGAAATGTGAAAGGTATAACTCGTGATCATATTTTCTAAACCTTAATCAGTCCGGGTACTTTCATTACCCGAAGTGTTGAGAGTGTCCACATGATCATTAGGTATGTGGTATGTTTGACGAGAATGTTGGCAAACATACCACTGATCTTTTGATTATCAGCCGTTTTTTCAATCAAAAAGGAAGCAGCCCGAAGATTAAGACGAACGTGTCGAGTTCTTTTTCAACAGGCTTCTAGCCAAAATAATCAAATAAATACAATACGAAGATGAGCGAAATACCAAATTGTCCGCAGTGCAACTCTGAATACACTTATATCGATGGAAGCATGTACATTTGTCCGGAGTGCGGACATGAATGGTCGCAAGACTCGGAGGACAGTAGCGGAAACGAAGACCGGATAATCAAAGACGCCAATGGCAATATATTGCAAGATGGCGATACGATTTCGGTGATCAAGGACCTCAAGGTAAAAGGTTCGTCTCTTGTCGTTAAAGTCGGCACAAAGGTCAAAAATATCCGGTTGGTCGAAGGCGATCACGATATCGATTGTAAAATCGACGGTATCGGCGCGATGAAATTGAAATCGGAATTTGTAAAAAAGGTTTGATCGAGCTCATGAATCGAGGTTGGATTAGGATTTCGTGAAAATAACTTCCTGGAGCTATGCATTTTGTAGCGGGTTCGGTAACTCGCTTGGCAGGATGCCGTAAACCCTGCACCTAAATTCCATAGTCCATTAGTAATGGTTAACTATCTTGGATAATGTAAGTGCTGGGTGGATTACGGCGTCCTTTGACGGACACTCCGGTGCCGAATTTTGGTATATTTATACAAACATCAAATTGACAACAATGATGAGATTGCCGTGGTTAATTTCTTTCCAAGGTAATGATCTTGATTGTATGTCTCATGTAACGACTAAAATCAATGCATCGTTTTAGTGCTTTAGCGTAAACGAAACTGGCCTGATTGTTCACGCAGCCTCATGATACTCGTCTAATTCATCTTTCACATCCCACTGCTAATAGTGAGTCTCGAGTTTATATTGTTGAAATTATTATTGATATTTTGATGTATCGATTAATTCTCAATCTAAATACAAAACCCAATCCCCTAATGGAAAGTTTTTTTCCTTTAACCTGGCAAGAAGCCCAATCAGCTTTATTGTTAAACCGAAAAAAATTTTTCATGTCCTTACAAAAAGAAAACCTTATGTTAAAGGCTCAATCCGTATACCTCTCTATTGGGATTGAATCGTATGAGCAACCGAACAGCGAACAAATATTTTGAATTTACCGAACCTATTGTTGCCTCATTTTATCTATTTCGCTATCAAGTATTAAGCATACACTCGACAAAAGTCAGTTTTTTCACCAATGCACTTCAAAAAACTATTATTTACTGCAATTTCCCTAATCTTATTATCTTGTAACTCGCCTCAAGAAGAATTGAAGGCCGATACTTATCAGATTGTCTCTCCGCTAATCCAAGACATGAATTACAGCCATGAGTATGTCGCCGAGATTCATTCGGTTAAATATGTCGAGCTGAGAAGTCGACTGAAAGGTTATTTGCAAAAAATTCATGTCGACGAAGGAGAAGAAGTTCAAAAAGATCAATTACTGTTTACGTTGGATGCATCCGAGTTTGAAAAAGACCTAAAAAAAGCCATTGCCGCTCATAAAAATGCGATTGCCGATTTGAAAGCGGCAGAAGTTGAATTGAACAATGTAAAGCTGTTGGTTGAAAAGAACATTATTTCGAAAACCGAGCTCGATGTTGCCAAGGCCAAAATCGAAGCATTGAGAGCTGACGTGGAAGAGGCGTTGGCTAAAAAAGAAGAAGAAGCCCTCTACATCTCATTTTCAAAAATAAGAGCCCCTTTCTCCGGTACGATCAACCGTATTCCGAATAAAGTCGGCAGCCTTATCAACGAGAGCGACATGCTGACGTCGATCTCCGATAATACCGAGATTTTCGCCTACTTCAATCAATCCGAAATCGAATACTTGAACTATGTGATGCATGGTGAGGCTGAAATGAAAAGCGTCCGCCTTAAACTCGCCAATCATCAACTCTATGAACACATAGGTAAAATTGAAATGATCGAAAGCGAGCTCGATCCCGAAACCGGTAATATCGCATTTAGGGCAAGATTTCCAAATCCGGAAGGTCTATTGAGGCATGGCGCTAGTGGTAAGGTTGTCGTCGACAAACCGCTCGAACAGGCTTTGTTGATACCTCAAAAGTCGACTTTCGAAATTCAAGACAAATTATATGTTTTTGTAATCAACGCCGGAGGAGTTGCCGAGCAAAGAAATGTCGCCTTTCAAATGCGCCTGGATGATTTTTATGTCATCGAATCCGGTTTGTCCAAGGATGAAAAAATACTTTTCGAAGGCGTCGAAAATATCAGAGACGGCGCTAAAATCAACGCCGTTCTGGTCGATTTAAATACAGTCATGACCGCACGATAACCTTTAATTTGATCCTCCATAAACGCATATGACGAGCAAATTCATTCATCGCCCGGTACTGTCCATCGTAATATCGATTCTAATTACTTTGCTGGGTTTATTATCCTTGTTTCAACTACCTATTACTCAATATCCGGAGATCGCTCCGCCTGAAGTCAATGTAACGACAAAATTCGTTGGGGCCAATGCCGAAACTGTCGTCAAAGCAGTAGTTACACCTCTGGAGAGGGCAATCAACGGCGTACCCGGAATGTCCTACATGTCCTCGGTATCCGGAAACGATGGCACCAGTGTGATTCAAATCATTTTCAAAGCAGGTACGGATCCGGAAGTCGCTTCAGTCAACGTGCAAAATCGAGTGGCCGCCGTTCTTGATGAGTTGCCCGAAGAAGCCATTAAGTCGGGTGTCATCGTGGAAAAGGTTCAAAACAGTATGCTTTTGTATATCAACATACTGAGTTCCGATCCTTTATTAGACGAAAAATTTCTCTATAACTTTACCGATATCAATGTCTTGAAAGAGCTCAAGCGCATCGATGGCGTCGGTTTCGCCGAAATTTTGGGCTCCAGAGAATACGCCATGCGAGTCTGGTTGAAACCGGACAAGATGTTGATGTACAACATTTCGGCAAATGAGATTGTTGAAAAACTGAAAACGCAAAACGTAGAAGCGGCGCCCGGAAAAGTCGGCGAAAGCTCAGGCAAAAAGGCACAAACGCTCCAATACGTTCTTAAATATACGGGTAAATTCAATACCAAGGAAGCGTATGAAAACATCGTTCTGAGAAGTCGAGAAGACGGAGAAATATTGCGGGTCAAAGACGTTGCCGTCGTTGAATTCGATTCATTGGACTATGACGTGTTATCCAAAGAAAACGGACAACCTTCCGCTGCGATTATTTTGAAACAGCGCCCCGGTAGCAATGCCAATGATGTTATCAAAGACATCAAAGAGACTATGGCTCGCATCAAATCGAATTCGTTTCCTCCTGGCATGGACTACACACTCAGTTACGATGTTTCCGAATTTTTAGATGCCTCAATTCATGAAGTCGTCAAAACCCTATTTGAGGCATTTGTACTCGTCGCTCTCGTGGTATTCATCTTTCTACAGGATTTTCGCTCGACACTGATACCGATTCTCGCCGTGCCGGTTTCTTTGATCGGAACGTTTTTCTTCATGCAATTGATTGGATTCTCTCTCAATCTAATCACTTTATTTGCCTTGGTCCTAGCTATCGGTATCGTCGTCGACAATGCGATCGTCGTGATCGAAGCCGTGCATGCCAAAATGGAGCGCTCAGGAATTGGTCCACGCAGAGCGACCGATCAAGCGATGCGCGAAATCAGCGGCGCAATTATCGCGATCACGCTTGTCATGTCGGCGGTTTTTTTACCTGTCGCCTTTATGGAAGGGCCAACCGGTATTTTTTACCGGCAATTTTCGCTAACGATGGCTATTTCGATCGTACTCTCGGGCATAACCGCATTAACTTTGACACCGGCATTATGCGGCTTGTTTCTAAAAAACACTCATCACGCAAAACGGCATCATCAATCAAGGTTGCAAAAATTATTTGCTGGTTTTAATAACCGATATAACAAGCTATCGGATAAATACAAAAAACTGATCAGCCTGATTGCGAACAGAAGCCTTGTCACTTTTTCCGTATTATTGGCATTTTCGTTTGGGGCGGGTTTGCTTGGCACTTATGTACCCTCTGGTTTTATCCCAGAAGAAGACCAAGGCACTATTTACGCCAACATCACAGCCCCGGCTGGCGCAACGCTTGAACGCACCGAAAAAGCGGTAGATGAAGTCCAGCGTATTGCATCGGAATTAGATGGGGTGAGTTCCGTATCCAGCCTTGCCGGCTTCAGCTTGCTATCGGAAGGTACTGGCGCCGTCTATGGCATGAATCTGATCAGCTTGAAAAATTGGGAGGAAAGATCGACATCCGATAAGAAAATCATTGGACTATTGGAACAAAAAACCAAGCATATCAAAGACGCCAATATTGAATTTTTTACGCCTCCGCCCGTGCCCGGCTACGGAAATGCTAGTGGTTTTGAAATGAGACTATTGGACAAAACAGGCTCTGACGACCTCGCGCAATTACAAAATGTGGCCAATGTCTTCCTCGATGAACTCAACGCTCGCCCTGAAATAACGAATGCATTCACGACGTTGAATGTAAGCTTTCCGCAATTTTTGTTACGGATCGACACGGATAAAGCCGCTCAAAAAGGCATTACAACCGAGAACGCAATGAGCACGCTTCAGACCGTCATTGGTAGTGAATACGCGACCAATTTTATTCGTTTCGGGCAAATGTACAAAGTCATGGTTCAAGCGCTTCCCGAATATAGAGCGCAGCCGGAAGACTTGTTGAAGCTCTACATTAAAAGCGATTCCGGAAAAATGGTCCCTTTTTCCTCTTTTCTGAGCATAGAAAAGGTTTATGGGCCCGAGCAAGTCACACGCTATAACATGTACCCGTCAGCAATGATCAATGGACAACCGGCACCTGGTTACAGTAGCGGTGATGCTATTACCGCAATCAAAGAAGTCGCTGCACAAAGCCTTCCCAAAGGCTATGGTTATGACTGGGCCGGCTCTTCCAAGGATCAGGCTGAAGCAGGCAATCAAGCCATTTATATTTTTCTCGTATGCTTGATTTTCGTCTACTTATTATTGGCAGCACAATACGAAAGCTTCTTACTGCCACTGGCAGTCATCCTGAGCTTGCCGATTGGCGTCTTCGGCGCTTTATTTTTCCTGATGATCATGGGGCTTGAAAACAATATCTACGCTCAAATCGCGATGATAATGTTAATCGGTATTCTAGGCAAGAATGCGATTTTGATCATCGAATTCGCCACGATCAAACATCGCCTTGGAAAAACACCTTTCGAAGCCGCGATCGAAGGCGCGGCTCTGCGCCTGCGGCCCATTTTGATGACTTCGTTTGCTTTTGTCGCCGGACTCATTCCATTGATGTTCGCATCGGGTACCGGTGAAATCGGAAATAATACTATAGGTTCGGCGGCCGCGGGTGGCATGATTTTTGGCACAATATTCGGTGTCATAGTCATTCCCGGTTTGTATGTATTTTTTGCACGCATCGCCGACAAATTGCGCGGTAATAGGAAAGAAGAAATCGCTTATACTGAGACCCTGTAACACAATGAATAACAAAGTATTTAATATCATTGCAGCAATCTGCGTGGGCGCTGGCATAGGTGGTTGCGGAGCGCTCAATACCGACTTATCGATAGCCGAAAATCCGATTCCTGAAACTTTTGACAACCATGTCGACCAAACCTCGATTGCCGAAATCGATTGGCGCGACTATTTTTCGGACCCTCAACTGCTGGAGTTGGTCGATACCGCAATTCGGAACAACTTTGACTTGCAGATCGCTCTGCAACGCATTGAAACCAATCGCGCCAGTGTGAAACTGGCCAACGGCGCGCTGCTGCCGCAAGTCGGCCTGGATATCGGCGGAGGGGTCCGCAAGTTCGGGCTTTATACGATGGACGGCGCGGGGAACGCCAGCACCGAAATCACGCCAGGTCAAACCGTCCCGGAAAATTTGCCGGATATGTATTTGGGCTTGATGGCATCATGGGAAATCGATGTCTGGGGCAAATTACAGAATCAGCGCAAATCTGCGCTTTCGGAATACCTGGCGAGCATCGAAGGGACCAATTTCGTGATCTCCAATCTCGTTGCGGATGTCGCGATTTTTTATTATCAACTTCTGGCGCTCGATAATGAGCTGGAAACCATTAGGCAAACGATACAAAGGCAAAAGGAAGCGCTAGATGTCGTGAAATTGCAGAAAGAGGCGGGGCGCGCAAATGAATTGGCCGTGCAGCAATTCAATGCCCAACTGCTTGAAAGTCAGATCATGGAGAATGAAACACTCCAAAAAATCGCCGAAACCGAAAACAAGATCAATTTCCTGTTGGGCCGCTTTCCGCAACCTGTTTCTCGAAAGAAAGAAGTTCTATTTACCGATATTCCTAAGCAAATCGCTTTGGGCATTCCTTCCGAATTACTATCTAACCGTCCCGATATTCGTCAAGCCGAATTCGAGATCAAGGCCAGTAATTTCGATTTAGAAGCCGCAAAAGCCGCCTTTTTTCCCAATGTCAACATCACAGCAGCCGTGGGCTTTCAAGCATTCAATCCCGAATTTCTGTTCATGTCGCCCGCATCGCTTGCCTATTCAGTCATGGGCACGCTGGTCGCGCCCTTGATCAACTTAAACGCATTGAAAGCACAATTCAATACCGCCAAGGCCAATCAACTATCCGCAATGTATGATTATCAGAAAAAAATATTGAACGCATATGTTGAAGTCAGTAATGAACTTTCAAATATCAAGAATTTACAAAGCATTAACACGCTAAAAAAACAGCAAAGCGATGTATTGAAGCAATCGGTTGAAGCATCGAAAGAACTTTATAAATCGGCTCGTGCCAGCTATCTGGAAGTTCTGGCAGCTCAGCAAAATGCATTGCAAACGAACCTAGAATTGATCGAAGTCGTCAGGCAAAAATGGATTGCGACCGTCAACATATACAAGGCCTTGGGTGGGGGGTGGACTTGATAGAGCGCTGGGGCCGGTTTAACCTGGCTTTGAATAGCATTGGCTGGCCGCGTATCCGTGCATCACGCTCTTTCCTAAGCTCCAGCTTGGGAAAGGCGCTCCGGAAGCTCCAGCTTCCTGAGACCGACACAACCTCCGCACATTCTCAATCAACCCTGGCTTGATCGTTCAATCTTTCTTGATTGTCGGGAAGCTAGAGCTTCCTGAACAAGTTGCCCAAGCTGAAGCTTGGGCAACAGTACATTTTAGCCTTTATGACCTCGATGCCATTTTATGTAACTTGGTACCATAGCCTTTGGATATGATTGATTATCTTGGATGATTTAAGTGCTGGTTTCACGGCGTTACCAAGCGAGTTGGCGAACCCTCAACAAAGCTCATAGTTCCAAGACGTTATTTATCACGAAATCCATAGTACTTGACGTAAAGCTAAGGGGCGCGTAGCGTCCCTTTGAGAGCATGGTTAGCGGCTTTTAGGCCAACGATTCGGATTTCTGGCATCATGCAACACCGCCAAGATATGAACTAAATTGCCACGTACCACATAAAACAAGCCGAATGGAAAACGTGGTAGAAGTGCGCGGCGAACACCTGGAATTACCTCGGCAAATAGCAATGGCGCTTGTTCCAGCCGTTTTAGCTGCAGTTCCATAGCGGCGATAAATTCTTCACCAAGGCCTGGACTCTGTGATTCGTAACATTCTTGGGCTTCGCCGGTTTCACGTAATGCGCGAGCAGAAAACGTCAAGCGGTACGCCATGAACCATCTTTTAGGCGTGATTTAACTTGATCCCAGGAATAACCTGAATCCGGACTCCTCTCAAACTCAATCAGGCGTGATTCCAGTTCAGCCTTAAGCTCTGGTGAAACTTCCACGGCTTCAGGTACTGCGGCGACGCTGTCCCAAATAAGCTCAACAAGTTGAATGCGCTCCTGCACCGGAAGTTTAAGAATATCGGTAATAGAGATAGTGTTCATGACAGATGCGGTATCCATATTCGGTAAAAATCAAAAGCGAAACTTATAAACGGCCCGACGATTTAAGTTTTTCCAAGACTAACTCGTCTACTCGATTATTTGGTGTACCGCCGTTCAATAGATGTTGCGCAGCCTAAACATAGTTTTTGAAAGACGGGTAGTCGCCCTTTAGCTTAACTACGATCTCAATAGCCATTTCAGCTATATACTCTTTTTCCTTCTGAGTGTACCTTTTGCTCATTAACGACGCACCTATAAACTGAAAAAATTATCCCTAAGTCGTACAAACCACGCTTAAGCTAACGCCTAGTTAAGGGGCGCATGCTGTTTTGCGTCCCGCTTGAACGCCTTGTTAGATTGTTATATTTCACTTATGACTCTTGCTTTAAGCTCTGCATTTGAGTCTCTATATGTTTCTATAATATCAGGGGTTTTAGCTTCGGGGTTCAGCTTTATTTTATCTTTATTTTCAGCGTATGTTTCTATCAGTGGGAAACCAAGTAAAATACGGCCAGTACCACCTGTTCTTTCTTGTGCTTTCTTTTCTATTGTAGAACCTACCACCCTATAATAAAGCCTAAAATTACCTTCATAATCTAATATGTGTAGGATAGCGTAACCATGTTCTTTTTTTAAAGTTATAAATGTGTCTTGCAAAAGGCTAATAATGCATAGACCTATGTCAGATGAATCTTCGAAGACAGGGGTTAGACTGTCTTTGTTAAATTTGTTTTCATAGTCATTGAGATAAACAATAATTGAGGCCAGCATGGCGGTAACTATGCCGTTAATATTTAATGTTTCCTTGACTGAGAAAACATCTTCAGCTTTTTTATTTGGCTCATTTTCTAGGGAAAAATCTACTTTCTCCATTTGTGTGCGTATAATTTTTTCAATTACACCTCTGTCTTTATTGGAATGGGCGATACAATCACAAACATCTATTAGTTCTGTAAATGCTTGTTTGAATTTTTCAGGTAGGCCAGCTTCTAATTTAGGCTTTATATGTTTTGAAATTTCACGTAAATCGACAAGTAACTCTTTAATTTCGACTTCAGTATACGATTTGTTTACAAGAGCATCTAAATTCCTCCTAATGCTCAATTGTAATTTTCTAGAGATTAAGTGCATCCTTTTTTCCTTAATTAAAATCTAACGACCAAGCTGTGCGGTGCAAACGGAGCGCAGCGTAGTTTGCATCCGAACGAGCGCCTTGTTATGCATTGACACCAAAATGTAACTCCCGATGGCAATTGGGGCATAAAGCGACTGCATTTTCCACTGTGTCATCCCCGTCTTCTGAGAGTGGCACTGTGTGATGTACCTCAAGGTATGGTGAGCCATCGCTTTTTCTCTTGAATGGCGCAGTTGATTTGCATCTTTCGCAAGCGCCCTTAGCCCGCTCTAGGACCTCAGCAACGACATAAGGGTTACGAATGTAAATTGTTGTTTCGACTGTTTTCTTATCTGGTTTCTTTGGCGCATTTTCTATTTGTCGTTTTCTGTTTTCAGGTGACTCTTTTAGAGCTTTTATAACCTCCAAATTAAACTCATCCAAAACGGAATTTAATGTTGGCTCGGTAATTATTTTATTTGATACCGAAAATCGGCGTTCTCCTGTTTTTGTTATGTAAATTTTATCACCAGCTGTAAGCTTGTGTTTTTCAATAAACCGCCTTGATTCTCCCCTGGCTGATCTGAAAAGTGATTTTTCACTGTCAATATCCGTGAGAACCACTTCACCTGTACCGACAAATATTACTTCTAAAGATTTTGCCATTTCACTCTTATTTTTCCCGCCTAAAGCATCGGCTGGAAATAAATCCGTTCCTTTGGGTAGATAAAAGTGACCTTGGTTAATATTCCCCTGGCTTAATAAAACCTCGGCATATTTCACTTTGCTAGAACCTCGATTTTTTATGCATAACGCCGCAAATCAGCCGCGCGCGCCTTTGGCGCGTCGGCTGGATTTGCCTTGTTAGGTGATTTTGTCTCTCAACTTTCTCATTGCCGTTACAGAGCATTCATACTCTGCGATTGCTTTGCTGATTATTTCTTCAGCCTGTTTTTCAAATTCTATATCTGAATTCTTTCTTCGAGATTTTTCAAGCCAGTTATCAATTTTTGTTTTTCTTCTAGAAAATTCCACTTCATCTAGAGCCTTTGACCTCAGAAAACCTACCCAATTTTGTTCTCGTTTTTCATCTCCATTGCAACGTGCGCAGGAAAGAGCATGATTGTGGATATCATTACTTCCACCTTCCGAGGTTGGAATGAGATGATCTAGGTGTCCGGTACGTGACTTCCTTTCTATAAATATTCCGCAGTAAGCGCATGAGGATTCAAAATATTCCCAGAGTTGATTCTCATCCGTTTTACTTGGGTGCGGATCATAAATAGCGACAAGACTCCTTTTGATCTTGTTTTTTGCCATTGACGGTGTGTCTTTTGCCATTTACTCGCCTAACTATAATTGGACATCCTAAATGACGCAAAATATTGCGTCAAACAGTTGCCTAATTCGGTTTTGAAAATTAAAATCATAAAACTTTCAGTGAGTTGTAAAAAACAACCTTTCCTAATAAAAATGCAAAATACGTCAGTGTCGAATTCGGAAAATTCACCGAAATTATTGGATCAAGTACGGGCTAAGATTCGCTTGAAGCATTATAGCATTCGTACCGAACAGGCCTATACGGACTGGATTAAACGCTATATTTTGCATTTTGGCAAGCGCCATCCGCGTGACTTGGGCGCTAGCGAGGTTGAGCAGTTTTTGACGCATTTGGCGGTCAACGGCAAAGTGGCGGCTTCTACTCAGAATCAGGCGAAAGCCGCTCTGTTGTTTTTGTACCGGGAGGTGCTTGCCATTGAGTTGCCCTGGCTGGATAACGTAGAGCAAGCCAAGGCACCGAAGCGTTTGCCTGTGGTATTGAATCGCGATGAGATTCAAGCGATATTGTCGCGGTTGAGCGGCACGAATCGTCTGATCGCCAGCCTGCTCTACGGTACCGGCATGCGGATTATGGAGTGTTTGCGGCTTAGGGTACAGGATGTGGATTTTACGCGCCGCGAGATTTTGATTCGCGATGGTAAAGGGGCAAAGGATAGGGTGACGATGTTGCCGGGTTTATTGGCGCCCGTATTGCAGGCACATCTCGATAAGACGCAAGGCCTGCATAAAGAGGATTTGGCCCAAGGTTTCGGGGCGGTTTATCTGCCTTTTGCGCTGGAACGAAAATACCCCAATGCGGCCCGAGATTGGATTTGGCAATATGTGTTTCCGGCGGCTAAGTTATCCACCGATCCGCGGAGTGGAGTGGTGCGTCGCCATCACATACAGGAGCAGAGTATGCAGCGCGCCGTGAAACAAGCCGTTCGCGCTGCCGGATTGAGCAAGGCGGCCACGCCGCATACTTTTCGGCACTCGTTCGCCACGCACCTGCTGGAAAGCGGTTATGATATCCGCACCGTGCAGGATTTATTGGGGCATGCGGACGTCAGTACCACCATGATTTACACTAATGTGCTCAATAAGGGCGGCAAAGGCGTAACCAGTCCGTTGGATCAGGTGTTTAGCGGAGGATACTGATGTTCAGTCAGGAGATGAGCCTCGTACCCCACTATATTATGTATAACGATGAGAGCTGGAGCTTTAGAAAGAGATATTGATATCTCTTTGGATGCCGAGCGCTAATCTCGGTTCGAGAGTCCATTGCCGCTTTCGTTTAACCTAGAAAAAGCATTTCACCAGGAAGATCATGAATAGTAGGAAGTTAATTCAATAACTTATTACGCGTATGAATCGAGCTTTCGCTCACCAAAAAGGTTAGCGAGAAGATTTAGAAAATTTCTTGAAATCCTTTATGAACTTCATGTGCTTCATGGTAAAACTGCTGAATTCAGGTTTAAGAGTATTCAACCTTCGGTTTGCCTTCCGATGATTCACACGTTCCTATCGAAAACGCTGTTTCGCCGGCTTCCGCTAAAATTCGCAGCGTTGCTGCCTCGTCTTCTTCCGCGACACAAATGACCATGCCGATGCCGCAATTGAAAGTGGTCAGCATGTCGGCATCCGAAACCTTGCCTTGTTGCTGTAGCCAATCGAAAACTTCCGGGCGTTTCCACGATCCTAATTTGATGTGTGCGGCTGTGTCTTCCGGTAGTACGCGCGGCAGATTTTCGGTGATGCCGCCGCCGGTGATGTGAGCCAGCGCATGAACCGGGACGGATTCCAGTAATTTCAACAGCGGTTTGACGTAGATGCGAGTCGGTTCCAACAGCGCTTCGCCGAGCGTTTTGCCTTGGAAAGGTTCCGATAGCGGCGTATTGCCGTGCGCTAATATTTTACGGACTAGCGAATAGCCGTTCGAATGCGGTCCGCTTGATGCGATGCCGATCAGCTTATCTCCGGCTTTGACCTTGCTGCCGTCGATGATGTTGCTTTTTTCGACGATGCCGACGCAAAATCCGGCTAAGTCGTATTCGCCGTCCGCGTACATGCCGGGCATTTCGGCCGTTTCGCCGCCGACCAGCGCGGCTCCTGCCAATTCGCAGCCTTTACCTATACCTTCGACGACTGCGGCTGCCGTGTCGACATCGAGTTTGCCGGTGGCGAAATAATCGAGAAAGAATAAAGGTTCCGCGCCTTGAACAATGATATCGTTGACGCACATTGCGACTAAGTCGATCCCGACCGTGTTATGGATGCCGAGATCGATCGCCAGTTTGAGCTTAGTGCCTACTCCGTCGGTCCCGGAAACCAGTATCGGTTGGCGGTAGCGGTCGATAGGGAGTTCGAACATCGATCCGAAACCGCCGAGTCCCGCTAATACGCCGGGTATACGGGTTTTGGCCGCGATCGGTTTGATCCGTTCGACCAGTGCATTGCCGGCTTCGATATCCACGCCGGCACTCTTATAATTCAAGCCGTCTTGATTTTGTGCGCTCAATGTGATGTTCTCTTAAAGTAAAAATTTTATTGACCGATATTGTACAAGACATCGTCGGATTTGTGTGAGGGATATGAAGTCACTATTTAGGGTTCTTGTGGTTATCGTTTATTTGTGCGGTTCGTTAAACTGGGCCGCCGAAGTCAAAGGCTTGTTCGAAACGGAGGTCATTGCAAAAAGCCAGCGACCGGAAGATATTGAGGCCGCGATCAAGGAAGCGATGACCATTGTTTTGCAACGGGTATTATCTGGCAGCGGTGTTCTCGATGACCCTGTTGCTAAGACAGCTTTAGCCCAGGCGCGCTTTTACGTCAAGCAGCACCAATATTCGTTGGTTGAGAAATCGAGTGATGCCTCCGGTCAGGCTCGAGCCATGCGGGTTTTGTTTGACGAGACGCGGCTACTGAATTTGCTCAGTACCGGACGATTGGGGATTTGGAGCGAGATTAGGCCGGAAACATTGCTTTGGTTAGTCGTCGACGAACACGGCAAGCGGCGTTTTTTCAAACCTGAATTGATGCCGTCTTTGGAGCATGCTATCAGCCGTGCCGCGAAACAGCAGGGATTGCCGCTGATTTTTCCTTTGCTTGATCTTGAAGAGCGCGCCCAAATTGCCGTGCATGATGTTTTGAGCGCTTATCCTGAACAGCTATTGGATATTTCCGGGCGCTACGATGTGGTGTCGATACTGGCGGGCAGAGTGGCCCGGCAAGCCGATTGTTGGCAGGCGGATTGGGCTTTTTATTTCGACGGAGGCGTGCAGCAGTGGTCAAAGTCTTGCGGCACATTGCATGAAGCGTTGTTGAGCGGTATGCGGGGCATTTATACGCGCTTGTCTCATTATTATGGCGTTAAACCGGATATACTTGAACAAGGCATGATGATGCTTAATATCGCCGGGATTGCCGGTATGAACGATATTTCTCGAGTTACGCGTCATATTGAATCGCTGCCGATGGTCAAATCGGTGGCTTGGCTCAGTGTGAAAGACGGCTTTAATCGCTATAGAATCAATTATAAAGGTGATTTCAGCGTGTTTCGGCATTCGCTCGGTTCCGGTGGCGTCTTAGAGCCAATGGGATCAGTCGGATTGGGCTCTGATGAATTAAGTTCCGACGAATTGAGTTTTAGACTGCTTCCCATGCGGTAAAGTCGTGATATATTCTTGAGTGTTGTATTCAATTTAAAAACTATTTAACCCAGCCTTTACAAATGTAGTGCCTACGTCTAAGTTATTGAAGCATAAGAATAAAAAAACGTGCTAAAAATAGCTTTGTAGCGGCATAATATTTTAATTGTCTTAATTTTCAGTAGTTTATAATAGGCAAATGTTAAGGCTGGGTTAAGGTTAAGCAAGGATAAGGCTTTTGCATACGCCAATTAAAATAACTATAAATGTGAGAAGGTTATGATGATAAAGAAATTATTGAAACTGACTGTCTTTTCGATTGCCGCATCATTGGCAAATGGGGCTTTTGCTTATTCCGAAGATATGGATAAGCCCGCATGCAAAACACCAAAATTCAGGGATTTTAATCTGCCGGTTTATAGCGCGGAAAACAAAGCCGAGGTCGCGCCCGAATCCGAACTGATGTTTACGATTTCCAATTGGATAGCGCCGGAATCTGTTAGTGTAACGGCAAAAGGTATTCCTCTGGAGGTGGAGGTCGAAAATAAAAACAGTTTTTTTAGAGTCAGCGCAAAATTACCGGCTTCATTAAACGGAAAATTTGCTCGAATCAACGTAAGAGCCGATGCCGTTCTTGGCTGTAAAGGCATGGATGGGTGGTTGATTAAGATTGCCGATAGTCCTCAAATTTTGGCCTCCGAGCCCGAAGCCGACGAAAATATTGGCAAGACTGATCCAGAACAGGTTGTCGACAAAGTTGAAGAAGAGAAAGTCGAGGCTATAGTCGAGAAAGTGGGCGAATAATCCGCTGGCCGTTGCGTTGGCTAATAAAGGATCTTATCGGGTTTAGCATTCCATAGCTTAAAAGGCTTGAGATCGTTGTCTTGTTTGAGGTTTAACATGACGATGCGTCTTTCATTCGGCGGTAGCGGAATTTCATCATAAATGAAGCTGTCGTCGAATCCGGCAGCGGCCGCGTCTTCTCTGCTGCAGGCGTAATAAACATTGTCGAGACGGGCCCAATAAATCGCTCCTAGGCACATCGGGCACGGTTCGCAACTGGTGTACAAGGTACAGCCGGTCAATTGAAAGTCGTTCAGAGCTTGGCAGGCCATGCGAATGGCCATGACTTCGGCATGAGCGGTCGGGTCGAGCCGGCTGGTGACTTGGTTGCCGCTGGCGGCAATGATTTTATTTTCTTTAACGATCAGTGCGCCGTAAGGGCCGCCTTGTCCAGATTCGACGTTTTCGGCAGCGAGGTCGATCGCATGTTGTAAATAGCTCGAGTGTGTGCTCATAAGCCTAAAGGGTTGTTGGGGTCGATGCCCGGCATAAACGGAATACGTCGGTCTTGATCGGTGATCTGATAAATTTTTCCGAGCCAGTTGTTAAAGACCGCTCGAGCCGTATCTCGCCAAGTATTGTCGATGTAATCGAGAACGGCGGCTTCCGGAAAAGGTTCGATCGGTTTATTTCCTCGTCGCGACGCTATAACATGATCGCGGTAGTCTGTGAAAATGCGCTGGACTTTGGGGCTGAAATAATGCTCCGGAAAAGGCGGATAGTCTTCTATGTCGCCGTTATAATAACGAGTCACCTCGCGCTTGTATTCTTTCAGCAGGCTGATGTCGTCGTACTCCGGGTGGCCTTGAAAGAATACGATTCGGAAACCGTCCGGACTAACCGCCAGATGTACGCCTGCCCCCTTGCTCGCAACTAATACTTTTAAGCCTTTTTGTTCTATGTCTTCGCGAAAGATTTCGTTAAAACGCGAATGCGGGACATCGAAACGGGTATTGATTTCCGAGACCAAGGGATGTTTGCGATCCAGTACTTTGTGCGGAAACACGCCCCAGCGTTTAGCCGGTAAACGGGTTCTTTCGATGCCGTAGCAAAACTGTATGACGGCGTGCGTTGCCAGGCACGAACATAAAATAGACGGAACGTTTTGTTTGGCCCACAAGAACACTTCGGTCAGCGGTTGCCAAAAATCTTCCTGCTCTAGTTTCGGTTGCGTGACATTGGCGCCGCTGATGATCAAGGCGTCCAGTCCGTCGCGCTTGATGGTTTCGAACGATTCGTAATAACGTTCTATGTGTGCTTTTGCTTCCAAGCTTCGGGGCAATCCGTCGACGGTAAACGGGTGGACATGAAACTGCGTGATTTGGTTACACGCGCCGACCAACCGGAAAAATTGACGCTCGGTGGCTTCAAGCGCGGCATCCGGCATCATATTCAGCAAGCCGATATGCATTTCTCGAATATCTTGGTGGCGCGCCCGCTCCGGCTTCAGAATTTCTTCGCCTTCTTCACGCAGACGCTGGAATGTCGGTAAATCGGTGTGTGCGACTAAGGGCATTAATCCTAACCTTGTTTAAGCCTATTGTTCGGCGATCGCGTCTGCGATCAGCCGAATGAAATCGTCTTCGTTGTTGACCTGTGCGGCATCGTTGGCGTCGATAGTATAGCCGTACTGCCGGGCAATCGCTTCATAACGAGGTAAGCGCGATTTGAATAATTCCGGGAAGACCCATGTGACGAATTCGTCAGGCGGAATCATTTCGGGGTCCGAATAGTGGTGTTTGACCATGAATTCGGCCAGTTTTTCATCCAAAAAGGCTTCACGATAATAAAGTGGCTTCGGGTCGGTTTTAGCGCGCTCGATAATAGTTTTTCCGAGATCCGGCGGAATCTTGATATAGAGAATTAGCGTATGACTGGCGAGCGTTTCTAGTACAGCCCGGTTGTCCAGTTCGCATAAACTGCCGCCGGCATCATTAATGAAATGTTTGTAGCCGTAGATGTCTTCGGATTTTTTTATGAAATCGGGAACATCGAGCATTGCTGCGATTTCGGCTTCATGATGCAATTGTTGGCGGCGTTTGAATTCCGTTAAAGACAATCCGCCTAGCTCGGGGTTGCCGATTTTACCGAGAAAACTCGATACCGGAGTTAGGTTGTCGACGGTAACGTTGTTGCATATATAGATGGAGTCGGATAGCAGTAACTCTCGCAAAAATGGTACATCCATCGCTCGACGCTTGATGTTGTCCAGGATGGGTTCATCCAGATACTTGGTGCCGATCCGATAGTCGCCGGAATAATGAAACCATTTTTGTCTAGGAAGCTTATTGGCCAGTGTGGTTTTACCCGCGCCAGACATGGCCATTAGTGTAATGCTTTTGGACTCCCAATCCAGGAATTCCGGTGCACTCATTTTCATGCGAAGTGTTTCCGTTAATCGATGTAATCGTCAAAGTTTAAATTGTCCATATTGCGACGGTGTTCGTCCGTGTCGCTGTAACCGAGATCTTCGTCGTCCAGTTCGAAAGGCGCACTCCAATCTTCGGGTTCCTCAATATAGTCGAAGGTCGAATTATACCAACTGTCGTTGTCGTATTCGCCAATCTCTCCGTTTAAATATTGTACTTCGATTGAATCGTCGCTTTCATCGATCGCAATGATTTTGAACGTTAAATTATTTTCGACATCTTTGTACCATCTGTCGATGACGGGGTCTGCTATTGTCGTCATGTTAAATTCCTCAAAAAATTAGGGTATTCCGTATAAACCTTCATAACCTGATTGATAGATTGTTATCGGCTGGTTATCTAACCGGCAATCGTTTGCAAGCCGGCCGGTTGTAAAAATTATGATCGCCGTTACCATCAAAGCTAGCTGAAATTGCCTGTAAAGAAAAGAAGTTTTTAACGGTCGTGGCAAATAAATAAATTCATGGTTTGGTAAGGAATAGCGTTGTATTTTTCGAGGTAAAGGTTTGCCGAAGGCAGTTGTTTTTGGTCAATCGGCAGCAATAGTTTGCGGATGAATTGTTGAGCTTCGGTTGGATACGATGAGTTGATCGGGCCTTAGCTGAATTTGCGAGGCTTTTTCAAGCGGTACAATGCCGAAATGTCCTCGTCACCAAAGCCTTGATCCATTAACTGTTTGTAATTGAGCAATGTCATTTCGGCCAAAGGAATAGGCGTCTCAGCGTTTTCGGTCATCGCGCGGCAGATTTCCAAATCTTTGTGATGTAATGCCAATTTGAAGCCCGGTGCGAACGTACCCTGCATCATTGTCGGCCCTCTATGTTCGAGAAACCAATTGCCCGCAGCGCCACCCGAGACGACTTCGATGACTTTATCCATCGGCAGGCCTTGCGCTTCGCCGAAGGCGAGTGCTTCGGTCACGGCTTGGTTGATGCCGGCGGCCATGATTTGATTGACCGCTTTGGTGGCTTGGCCGCTGCCGACCGGTCCCATGTGCAGAATGCGCGCGGCG
Organism: Methylotuvimicrobium sp.; assembly: GCF_050611805.1. Classification (NCBI taxonomy): domain Bacteria; kingdom Pseudomonadati; phylum Pseudomonadota; class Gammaproteobacteria; order Methylococcales; family Methylococcaceae; genus Methylotuvimicrobium; species Methylotuvimicrobium sp. The sequence goes on along the minus strand of NZ_JBNGHF010000045.1, from coordinate 3,327 downwards.
ATCGAGGCAAGAATAGGCCGGATTTTGTCCAAAGCTTCGTTACTCCCGCCGACCATCATTGCCAATGTGCCTTTTTTCGCGCCTTCGACGCCGCCCGAGACTGGCGCATCGAGAAATTGCGCTTGTTTTTCGGCGAGTATCTCGGCAGCTTGTTGTGCGGTTGCACTGTTGACCGTTGACATATCCACGACGACCGCACCCGGTTTAACCGTCTGAGCGACGGCGGTAACCATTTCGAGTACGTCTTCGTCGCGCGAGATGCAAATCAAAATGAGCTCGCACGCGGCGGCGAGTTCGGGCGGGGTGTCGAATGCGACGACACCGAGTTCGTCGGACAACGCTTGCGCCTTGCTAGCAGTGCGGTTATAGACGCCGGCTAAAAAACCTGCCTTCGCGAGATTTCTCGCCATGCCGGCGCCCATTGCGCCTAGTCCGATAAGTCCTGTTTTAATCATGATATTTAACTATGGTTTCGATTATTTGTCTCGTTCCCAAGCTCCAGCTTGGGAATGCCTACCTTCAAGCTCTGCTTGACGAAGCTCACAGGTTTTATGTCGGGTTACGCTGCGCTAACCCGACCTACGCGGCTTACGTTCCTTGCGCTGATAGGCCCCGTCTTTAATTAACTTCATTTTTCAAAGCGGCAATATGCGCATCGACATCGTCAATTTCAGTGAAACCGGTCATGTCGCCTCGTTTGACTTTAGCCAAAGTTTGTAAGCAAAGGGTTTTGTCTATTTTCGAGTCCTGTTCGCTCAACAAGCCCAGCCTAAAGTAATGAATCAAATCGTATAATTCGACCAACTTGGCTTCAGGAATATACTTCGCACGGCCATGTTTTCGGCTTTTATGGCAATGCTATTTTGTTCGGTAGCAAGGCGCGAAAACAGGCGCATAGCAAGCTATGTAACTGTTTTCGCAACGCAGCTACCGGACAAAAGAGCGCGCCAGAAAACTGAAAATGTGGCCGTGCGAAGTATATGTTCCAGTTCCTCAATAATATCGTCTTTTATCATAAATACCTCGTTATTCAGCCGAGTCGTTATTTTTCCAAATAAGTATAAGCCCGAAGCCCCGCTTCGAGTTCTTTTTCATATTCGTAGCGCTCCAGTTCGCCGATACCGCTTTGCGTTAGCTTTGCATGATAGGCTTCCTTCAATTCTTCGGGATTGATATGGACATAATCCAATAAATCGGAGACATGCTCGCCTTCTTGTAAATCGGAAAAATGATAACCGTTAGCATCGAGTTCGATATTGATCGAATGCGTGTCGCCGAATAGATTATGCATATCGCCGAGAATTTCCTGATAGGCTCCGACCATGAAAAAACCGATAAGATAGGGTTCGTTCAAGTCGATTTTGTGAAGCGGCATCGTATTTTCGATATTCGGCCCGTCGACGTAGCGATCGATACGGCCATCCGAATCACAGGTTAAGTCTTGCAGTACCGCGCGGCGGGAGGGTTGCTCGCCGAGACGGTGAATCGGCATGATCGGGAATATTTGGTCGATACCCCAAATGTCAGGCAACGATTGAAATAAAGAGAAATTGCAAAAGACCTTGTCGGCGAGCTTTTCATTAAGTTCTTGCAAAATCAACGCCTCGCTGTGGTTGTTCGGGTTCAGGTGCGTTTTGATTTGACGGAATAGCCGGACGTAATCGCGCTCGGCATCGGAGAGTTCGATCAGCCCGAGTTTACCTTGCACGAAGGCGCTTCGCGCTTCGCTTAGATTGAATTGGGCGTCGTGATAATGTTCGGCGATGTTGTGCGAAGAAATCGGCGTGTCGTGTACGTCGAGTTCGGTATCGATCGATTCGATATCGGTGACATTGCTGATTAGCACGGCATGATGCGCGGTCAATGCTCTGCCGGATTCGGTGATGATGTGCGGTTGCGTTAAACCGTTTTCGGCGCAGGTTTCGGCGAAGCTGCGTACGATGTTTTGCGCATATTCGTCGACGCTGTAATTGATCGAGCAGTCGCGGCGCGAACGGCTGCCGTCATAATCGACGCCGAGTCCGCCGCCGGCATCGACAGTATCGATTAACGCGCCTAAGTGGTGGAATGCGGCATAAAACTGTCCGGCCTCCTTGAGCGCGGTTTTGATATCGTGAATATTTGCGATTTGCGATCCCATGTGGAAATGCATCAGTTTCAGCGTGTCCAGCAGGCCTTCCTTGTCGAGACGCTCGACTAATTGCAGGACTTCTCCGGCGTGAAAGCCGAATTTGGATTTTTCGCCGCCGCTGTTTTGCCATTTTCCGGCGCTGATGCTCGAAAGCCGGACTCTGACTCCGAGCAGCGGCTTGATGCCCAGTTTTTGCGATTCCTGCAGAATCATTTCCAGCTCGGATGGTTTTTCTATGACGATATAAACCTTCAATCCCATGCGTAAGCCGATCAAGGCGAGGCGAATATAAGCGCGGTCTTTATAGCCGTTGCAGACAATCAGTCCGGGCGACAAGGCCAGGATTGCCAACAATTCCGGTTTGCTGCCGGCTTCAAGGCCTACATTGCCACCGGATAAAATGCCTTCGATGACTTTTCGTTGTTGATTGACCTTAATAGGATACACCGGCGTGTAATTACCGTTATATCGGTGAGTCTCGCGTGCCTTGTCGAATGCGGAATGCAATTGCTTGACCCGGTTTTTTAGAATGTCGGTAAAACGTACTAATACCGGTAAAGATAGGTTTTTTTCGTTTAAGGTTTGTGCGATTTCGTATAAATCCAGCTCGACATTTTGATCGGGGCAGGGTTTAACGGTCACTCGTCCGGCTTTGTTGATCGAAAAAAAGCCTTCGCCCCAATTGGCGATGCCGTAAGTATGTGCCGATTGTTCAATGGTCCAGGGTTGTTCAGGCTTGGCTTGCACAGGGCTTCCTCGATTTTAAGTATTGATTCAGAGTTGGAAATGGGTACGAATAATACGGATTTACACCGATTTTCTAATGCCGTGTACTCGTAAAGGCTTAGGCTTTGCAAAGTTATTGAAGCGAATCCGCGTTGATGTCATAGAAAAAAACTGGGCGGCAGGCCTTAGTTATCGGTTTTCATGCACTAAGGATTCGGTTATAAATAACTTCCCTATTTTAATGCAGGGTAAGCAGGTTCGGTAACTCGATTGGAAGGTGTCGGCGGCAGGGCAGATTTTTGCTCCTCGGCAATTGCTCCTGCATTGCCCTAATACACGCCATCCATGGCGTAATGCAAAATCTGCATTCATGCCATCCATGGCAATCAGTCGCCGCCGTCAAGCCTACACGGACGTATTCACCCAGCACCTAAATCCAGCACCTAAATTCCATAGCCCATTAGCAATGT